>NZ_OY781371.1:0-300000 GCF_963676665.1 uncultured Tolumonas sp. | reverse complement strand
GTGGCTTGATCCAACAAGGTAGTGATCTTATCGCCCTGTTCGGTCAGGGCGACCATCAATTCCTGGGCTTTGCTATTTTGATATTTACGCGACAGTGTTAACACTTCATCGGCAGCCGTCAGATAACTGAGTAATAATTTTTCCGTCTGCGCATATGCCTTGTTTTCTTCCGATGTCAGTAAAGCTTTGTAGCTTTGTAAACTCTGTTTGAGCTGCTGTTGTTTAGCTTGAATGCGTTCATCCAGCGCTTTTTTCTCATCACCATCGAATGACAGTGCATGTCGGTTAACCAGCAGACGTAGATCTAAAAATGCAGTGTTGATGTTTTTCAGTTGCTCAATACCGGGAATGGTTTTGTCGCTCAGTGAACGAATTTCTGTATTCAGCACCGACAAGCGCCCTAGCGCAACACCACCGACAGCCAAACAACCCAAGAATGCAAGGCTGATAAGCAGGATCAATTTGGCTGATATTTTCATACAAGAACCTCGTTTCTTATCTTTATAAACACCAATCGCTGGTTGGAAAAAAAGCCAGCGTTGCCGCTGGCTGGAAAACTGTGTTCTGGGGTGAACACTAGACTTTTGCTTTGCGAACTTGTTTGTAACGGTCGAACAATACGGCTGCCAGCAGGATCAGGCCACGAACCACATATTGTGCGAACGGAGAGATATTCAGCAGGTTCATGGCGTTTTCCATCAAACCTAAGATCAGCACACCGGCAATGACATAAGAGATCTTGCCAATACCACCTTTCATGGAAACCCCGCCCAATACGCAGGAGGAGATAACAATCAGCTCGAAACCGATGGAAGTCATTGGCTGACCAGAGGTCATACGAGACGCCAGAATGATGCCAGCCAGAGCCGAGATGAAACCCGTCATGGTGAAGATGATGATTTTAGTGCGCACTACATTCACACCCGCCAGACGCGAGGCTTCTTCATTACCCCCCATCGACAGGGTGTTACGACCAAAGGTGGTTTTATTCAGCAGTAAACCGAACAGAACAAAACAAACCGCGGTGATCCAAACTGGGGTTGGAATACCGAACATGGCCGAGTTGCCGATATCAAAGAACTGCTCTTCGACGATACCCACGGCTTTACCATCAGAGATGATGTAACCCATACCACGCGCCATCTGCATGGTCGCCAGTGTGGTGATCAGGGCGTTGATTTTGAATTTGGCGACGACGATGCCGTTGACCAGACCGAATAACACGCCGACCCCTAAACCTGCCAGCACACCCATGGTGATGCTTTCAGTCGCATTAATGGCGACCGCACAAGTGACGCCGGAACAGGCGACGATGGAGCCGACCGACATATCAAATTCGCCAGCCGCCAGACAGAACAGCATGCCACAGGCGACCATGCCGGACATCGACACCGCCAGCCCCAACCCTTTCATATTGATCATGCTGGCAAAATTTGGGATCAGCATACTGGCCAACAGGAACAGGATGGCGAAAATCACCAGCATGCCGTATTGATCCCAGATGCGGGCGATTTGCAGCCCTGAGCGACTTGTCTCTTTTTTTGCTGTTGTTTGTGCAGCAGTGGTTATTGCCATGGTAAAACTCCTCATTATCTCAAATCTGAAACCGGTTATTAACGAGCTGGCATCGCCAGATGCAGGGCTTTAATTTCATTGGCTTCGGTATGCAGCAACTCGCCGGATACCCGTCCTTCACGCATCACCATGATGCGGTCGGAAACGCCAAGCACCTCTGGCAACTCACTGGACACCACC
Source organism: uncultured Tolumonas sp. (assembly GCF_963676665.1). Classification (NCBI taxonomy): domain Bacteria; kingdom Pseudomonadati; phylum Pseudomonadota; class Gammaproteobacteria; order Aeromonadales; family Aeromonadaceae; genus Tolumonas; species uncultured Tolumonas sp. The sequence goes on along the minus strand of NZ_OY781371.1, from coordinate 298,245 downwards.
ACCACGGCGATACCCGATTTAGCCAGATCGTAGATCACGTTATAGATTTCATTTTTGGCACCGACGTCGATACCTCGGGTCGGTTCGTCGAGCAGAATGACTTTCATGTCTTCTGACAACCAACGGCCCAAAATTGCTTTTTGCTGATTCCCACCCGACAGATGCATGATGGCCTGATGCGGCGACGGCGTTTTCACCCGCATGTCGCGGATACGCAATTTGGCGTTTTCATCTTCCCATTGCTGATTGATGAGGAAGCCACCACGCGCTTTATGCCGACGGGCACTGATGTTGATGTTTTCCTGCACCGAGTGGATCGGGATGATGCCCAGTGCTTTACGGTCTTCAGTGCAAAGCATGATGCCGCTATGAATTGCATCAATTGGGTTACGGATCGGTACTGGTTTGCCAAATACACAAATGTCACCGGATGCCATTTTTTCCGCGCCGAAGATCAGTTTCAGCATTTCGCTGCGTCCTGCACCGACCAAGCCGAAGATCCCGAGTATCTCACCCCGTTTCACATGGAAAGAGACCGGTGCTTTTAGGCCTGGCCCCATCAGATTGCTGACCTGCAGACCCATTTCGCCATGCGGACGAGGCTCATAGCCGTAGATATCGGTCAGGTCACGGCCCACCATGGTTTTTACCAACAGGTCACGATCGACTTCTTGCATTGACTCGAACGTGCGGACGAATTGTCCATCTTTGAAGACGGTGATGGCATCGCAAAGCTCGAAGATTTCATCCATACGATGCGAGACGTACAGAATGACTTTCCCTTCATCCCGCAGTTGACGGATGACACGGAATAACTGTTCAATTTCACGGGACGAAAGGCTACTGGTCGGTTCATCGAAGGCAATCACCCGCGCGTCGCGTGTCAGCGCTTTGGCGATTTCAACCATTTGCCATTGTCCGAGAGAGAGATATTTCAGCGGTGTTTCGGGTGAAACATCCATACCCAAACGAGCGAGCTGGCGCGCTGCATCCTGATAAAGTTTTTCTTTATCAATGAAACCATGCTTAGTCGGCAGCTGACCCAGATAAATGTTCTCTGCAATGGTCATTTCCGGCACCAAGTGCAGTTCTTGATAAATGATGGCAATACCACTTTCCAGTGCGTCCACGGTGTTTTGGAACGTGGTTTCTGTGCCACCTAATTTGATAACACCATTTGTCGGTGCCTGAAAACCACTGAGAATTTTCAGCAACGTAGATTTACCGGCACCGTTTTCACCCATCAGTGCATGCACGGTTCCTTCGCGGCAGGAGAAGGAGACATTCTGCAATGCTTTCACGCCGGGGAATTCTTTGCTGATGCCACAAAATTCCAGATAAGGGACTGACTGATTCATTTTTTCACTCCGCGCCCGGCATGGGCTTTCCCCCATGCCGGAGCATATTAATTCCGATTACAGACCTTTTTTCTTCAGCTCGACTTTGAAGTTGTCACGAGTGATCAGCACTACGTCAGTCACTTCAGTGAATTTGGCAGGCTCAACACCTTTCACAACCCAGTCATTCAGCATCTGAATACTCTTGTAACCATGGATATCCGGGCTTGGCAGCAGAGAACCAAAGAAGCCGGTCGCTTTTGATTTCGACAGTTCATTCACCGCATCCACACCATTGATACCGATACCAATGACGTTTTCAGCTTTGAAGCCCTGGCCTTCAGTTGCACGCACACCACCTAATACGGTGTTATCGTTCATACCCACGATCAGCCAGTTTTTCACATTTGGATGTTGTACCAGCATGGAGTTGGCGGCATCCAGTGCGCCTGGAATGTCGTTCGCTTTCGTTGGTACGCTGTAAATCTGCGCTTCAGGGAAACTGGCTGCTTTCAATGCACTGATTGAACCTTCAACACGGCGACGAGCGGTGTCTAATTCATTGGCAGTGATAGCTAATACGCCGGTTTCTTTGACATCCCATTTACGGGCGGTCATTTCTTTATAAAGTTCCTGACCTTGGCGTTCACCAATTTTGGTCGCAGCCATCATCACCAACGGAACATCAGTCATTGGATTGCCTTTGGCATTCACAAACTGGTCATCAACAGTGATGACTTTCAGATCCATGCTTTTTGCTTTCGCCATGATAGCTGGGCCTAATTTTGGATCTGGTGTGCAGATGACAAAGCCTTTCGCACCGTTAGCAGCCAAGCTGTCAATCGCATTCAGCGTCTTCTCACCATCCGGAACAGCAATCTTGATGACATCGAAATTCAGATCGTGACCGGCTTTGTCTGCAAAGGCCCATTCAGTCTGGAACCATGGTTCTTCTGGTTGTTTAACCAGATATCCCAACTTCAGCTTCTCTGCAGCAAAAGCAGAATTAGCTATACCAAGTGCTAAACCTGCAGTGATTAGATTTTTAACCATTTTATTCATGGTGTTGTCTCCAGCTGTTGTGTCGTTAAATTCAATTATTTGATGCTTCAATTGTGTGTGTTGGCATCAACCTGAAAAACAGCAAGCTAAAACAGTTGTTTATCGACTTCGTTGATTGAACGCTATTAGTTGTAATCGTTTTCTCAGGGAAATTTAGAGACCTGGATCACGCAGAAAAATTGTAGCCATTTCGTCTATATCTTTAGCAATTTAGTCATATATCGAAATTTGAACTGCCTTCCATAAACCAATCAGACAGCAAATATGTCCATATTTTCAGCAGGCAATTACTAACTGCTCGTTGCCAACATCTCCTATGGTTTCCATCACAGGATTCCATTCATTCTATTTTTTCAGGAGAACACCATGTCTGAGCACATCGTTATCGGTCTCGACTTCGGCAGCGACTCCGTGCGGGCATTAGCCGTGCGATGCCGAGATGGCGCCGAGCTGGCCACCCACGTGGTCTATTACCCACGCTGGAGCGAAGGCAAGTTTTGCGACGCGATCAATAATCAATTCCGCCACCACCCACTCGACTACATCGAATCGATGGAAAAAGCCGTGCAGCAGGTGGTTTCGTTATTAGAACCTGCGCAACGCGCTGCGATTCGCGGCATTGGTGTCGACACCACTGGCTCAACGCCGGCCCCTATTGATGCTGATGGTAATGTGCTGGCGCTGCGTGACGAGTTTGCGAAAAACCCGAACGCTATGTTCGTGTTGTGGAAAGACCACACCGCGATTGCTGAAGCGGAAACCATTACCGCGTTATGCCATAGCGGTAAGTTCACTGATTACAGTCGCTACATTGGTGGCATTTACTCTTCTGAATGGTTTTGGGCCAAAATTCTGCACGTCTCCCGCGCCGATGCCGCTGTGCGTGAAGCCGCTTGTAACTGGATCGAGTTGTGTGACTGGGTGCCAGCGCTGTTGAGCGGCACACAAGCGCCGAAAAACATCAAACGTGGTCGCTGCTCTGCTGGTCACAAATCATTGTGGAACCCGGAATGGGGTGGCCTGCCTGCCGCAGATTTCCTGAATGCCCTCGACCCATTACTGACCAAAGATCTCGACTACCCACTGTTTACGGAAACCTATACTGCCGATATTCCGGTAGGGAAAATCACCTCCGAATGGGCGGAACGCCTGCATCTGCCAGATGATGTGATGATTGCTGGCGGCGCATTCGACTGCCATATGGGCGCCGTGGGTGCGGGTGCCAGCCTGAATACGCTGGTGAAAGTGATCGGCACATCCACTTGTGACATTTTGATTGCGGATCACGCCACCATTGGTCGCCGCGCAATTGCCGGCATCTGTGGTCAGGTTGATGGCAGCGTCGTGCCCGGCATGATCGGTCTGGAAGCCGGACAATCCGCTTTCGGTGATATTTATGCGTGGTATCAGCGCCTGCTGAGCTGGCCGCTGGATCAACTCACCAAAACCTATCCTGAATTGAAAACCGCACTGGAAAATTACAAACAGCAGATGTTGGCCTCACTGACCCAATCGTGGGACAAACAGGTCGATCTGGCTCATCTGCCGGTCGTGCTCGACTGGTTTAATGGCCGTCGCACACCAAATGCCAACCAACGCCTGAAAGGCACCATCACTGGCTTAAATCTCGGCAGCGATGCCCCTGATTTATTCGGCGCACTGATTGCCTCTACCGCCTTTGGCGCTCGCAGCATCATGGAATGCATGACCAGCCAGGATGTGCCAGTCGAACAAGTCATGGCGTTAGGTGGCATTGCGCGTAAATCCCCGACCGTAATGCAGGTTTGTGCGGATGTGATGAATCGCCCGATCCAAGTAGTGGCCTCTGATCAATGCTGTGCATTAGGTGCCGCAATTTTTGCTGCGGTCGCTGCGGATATTTATCCATCCATCAGTGCTGCTCAAGACAACATGGCCAGCCCAGTGGAACGTACACACCAACCACAAGCAGACAAAGTCGCTGAATACGAAACCCTCTATCAACGTTACCTGAAATGGGGCGAAGCGGCAGAGCCACTGTATAACGCCGATAAATATAACGAAGGAAAATCAGCATGAGCCTGCAACAACTCAAACAGCAAGTGCTGGAAGCCAATCTCGATCTGCCGCGTTACGACCTGGTGACCTTCACCTGGGGTAATGTCAGCGCTATCGATCGCGAACGCGGTTTAGTGGTGATCAAACCGAGCGGCGTCAGCTACGAAACCATGAAAGTCGATGACATGGTGGTATTGGATCTGGAGGGAAACCGTGTTGAGGGAACGCTGCGACCTTCTTCCGATACCCCAACCCATCTGGTGATGTATCGCCGCTACCCGGAACTCGGTGGTGTCGTGCATACCCATTCCACCCATGCCACCGCTTGGGCGCAATCACGCCGCGCGATCCCGATCCAGGGCACCACGCAGGCCGATTACTTCCACGGCGATGTGCCTTGCACCCGCTTGTTAACCGAATCAGAAGTGCACGAAGACTACGAAGGTCTCACCGGACACCTGATTGTAGAAACGCTGCGCGATACGCCACCGCTGACCATGCCCGGCATTCTGGTCGCCAATCATGGTCCGTTCAGCTGGGGTAAAGATGCGCATGATGCGGTGCACAACGCTGTCGTACTGGAAGAAGTTGCGCGCATGGCGTGGATCACTCATCAGTTAAACCCGCAAGCGGCAGCGCTGCCCGATTACATGCTGGAAAAACACTACCAGCGCAAACACGGTAAAAATGCTTATTACGGTCAATCAACCGCCAAATAATAGACGAGGAATGAATCATGGAATTTTTAAAACAGTTAGAAGTTTGGTTTGTCGTCGGTAGCCAACATTTGTATGGCCCAGAAACACTGAAACAAGTGGCTGATCATGCCCAAATCATTACCAATCAGCTGAACGAAAAAGCCGGTCTGCCGCTGAAAATTGTGCTGAAACCAACTGGCACTACGCTGGATGAAATCTCTGCCATTGCCCGCGATGCCAATCACGCTCAGCAGTGCGTGGGTGTGATGGTGTGGATGCACACCTTCTCACCAGCCAAAATGTGGATCCCAGCGCTGACACAATTGAACAAACCACTGCTGCAATTCCATACTCAGTTCAACAAAGATCTGCCATGGGGCGAGATCGACATGGATTTCATGAACCTGAACCAGACTGCCCATGGTGGTCGCGAGTTCGGTTTCATGGGTGCCCGCCTGCGTCTGCCTCGTACCGTTGTGGTTGGCTATTGGGAAGATAAAGCGGCACATGAAAAAATTGCCCGTTGGATGCGTATTGCCGCTGCTGTCTATGACAGCAAACAGATGAAAGTCGCTCGTTTCGGTGACAACATGCGTAATGTCGCCGTGACGGAAGGCGACAAAGTTGAAGCGCAAATTCAATTCGGTTATCAGGTGAATTACCACCCCGTCGGCGATCTGGTCAAAGTGATCAATGACGTTTCTGCTGGCGATATCAATGCATTGCTGGATGAGTATGAAACCATTTATACCCTGACTGATGCCGTGAAAGTCGGTGGCACTTACCGCGAATCGTTATACGAAGCGGCACGCCAGGAACTTGGCATGAAGAAATTCCTGCAACAAGGTAATTTCGGCGCGTTCACGACTACCTTTGAAGATCTGTACGGTATTCACCAGTTGCCGGGCTTGGCTTGCCAACGTCTGATGCAACAAGGTTACGGTTTCGGTGGTGAAGGTGACTGGAAAACCGCCGCACTGCTCCGAACATTGAAAGTGATGGGACACGGTCTGCCAGGCGGCACCTCATTTATGGAAGACTACACCTACCATCTGGAAGACGGTAAGAATCTGGTGTTGGGTGCGCATATGCTGGAGGTTTGCCCATCTATTGCCAGCAAAAAACCAGTGCTCGACGTGCAACACTTAGGCATCGGTAAAAAAGCACCACCTGCACGTTTGTTGTTCTCTGCCCCTGCCGGCAAAGCAGTGAATGCCAGCCTGATCGACATGGGCAACCGTTTCCGTCTGGTCGTCAACAATTTGGATGTGGTTGATCTGCCTCACGCGCTGCCAAAACTACCTGTTGCTTGCGCATTGTGGGAACCAAAACCAAATCTGGAAGTTGGCGCAGAAGCGTGGATCTTAGCGGGTGCAGCACACCACTCCGTGTTCAGTCAGGCGGTGGATGCCGAATATCTGCGGATCTACGCTGAGATGGCGGGCATTGAGTTCCTGCTGATTGATGAAAACACCACAATCCCTGAATTGAAGAAAGAAATTCTCTGGAATGAGGTCTATTACAAATTTTGTAAATAAATTTAACACCCCCGTTACCCAACGGGGGTATAACTTCTGTATAAACCTCGACATATACCCAAAGTAATTGGCGTTGCAGCAAGGCGACAAGAGAATGAATCCCCATGAGCATAGATAGACTGTGTGATTGGGGTGAAAGAACGCCGTCAACGCAGCTGCAACTTCAAGAACAAAGGGTATGGCCTTTCAGAGCGACAAGGAGCTATCGTGAGCAGTTTGTTACAACAATTACGTGCCGTTACTACGGTCGTCGCCGACACGGGCGAGTTACCCGCCATTAAATTGTATTCACCGGAAGATGCGACCACTAATCCATCATTGATTTTGAAAGCTGTTGCCAGCCCGGAATATGCACCGCTGCTGGAAAGCGTAATAACACAGGCGAAACCACTGTCGGCTGATATCGCCGTGCAAGTCGAAGAAGCGGCTGACCGTCTCATCGTCGCAATTGGCTGTGAAGTGCTCAAACACGTGCCGGGCCGCATCTCGACCGAAGTCGATGCGCGTCTGTCGTTTGATACCGCCGCCACGATTGAAAAAGCCCGCAAGCTGATTGGCTTGTATGAGTATCAGGGCATTCCTCGTTCACGGGTGCTGATTAAAATTGCGTCCACGTGGGAAGGTATTCGTGCCGCAGAACAGTTGGAAAAAGAGGGCATTAACTGCAACCTGACCCTGTTGTTTAGCTTTGCGCAAGCACGGGCCTGTGCGGAAGCCGGTGCGTATCTTATTTCACCATTCGTTGGTCGCATTTTGGATTGGTACAAAGCCAAAACCGGTCAGACCTACACCGCAGAAACCGACCCGGGTGTGCTGTCTGTGCGCGCTATTTATCAATATTACAAACAGCACGGTTATGCCACCGTGGTGATGGGTGCCAGCTTCCGTAATCTCGATGAAGTATTAGCACTGTCAGGTTGTGATCGTCTGACTATCAGCCCGAATCTGTTGCAGGAATTGGAAGAAACTTCCGGCGAATTGGTACGTCATTTAGCCGATGACGACGTGCGTTTAGCCCGCCCTGCCGCCATGACCGAAACCGAGTTCCGCTGGCAGCACAATGAAGATGCCATGGCGACCGAGAAGTTAGCCGAAGGCATTCGTAACTTTGCGATTGACCAGGTGAAGTTAGAGCAGCTGCTGGCAACACGATTGGCTTGATTTCGTTTTTCGGATGGATGGTCGGTAAATGGAAACAGCGCCACCGGCACGTCGTAAACCCATCCATGGGGACTCTGCCGCGCCATCCTTGGCGCGGCGGGTCGTTGACCTTGTTCCCATTACCCTCTTTTGGCTAATCCGCCAGACTCGTTTCTATTTTGAATAAAATAATGGAGCCCCGCTCATGAGTTTAGATCCTAAAACCCTCGCTAACGCTGTGCGTATGTTGAGTGTCGATGCCGTGCAACAAGCCAACTCAGGTCACCCCGGTGCACCGATGGGTATGGCGGATATCGCTGAAGTGCTGTGGCGTCACCATTTAAAACACAACCCCACCGACCCAACGTGGATAAACCGCGACCGCTTTGTGTTATCGAATGGTCACGGTTCTATGTTGCTGTATTCTTTGTTGCATCTCACGGGTTATGACCTGCCGCTGTCAGAATTAAAACAGTTCCGCCAACTGCACTCTAAAACACCGGGCCACCCGGAATACGGTTATGCGCCGGGTGTGGAAACCACCACCGGCCCGTTGGGTCAGGGCATTGCCAATGCGGTCGGAATGGCGCTGGCTGAGAAAACCTTAGCGGCACAGTTTAATAAACCGGGGCATGACATTGTCGACCACTACACCTACGCCTTTATGGGCGATGGCTGTTTGATGGAAGGTATCTCACATGAGGTCTGCTCACTGGCCGGCACATTAGAACTCGGCAAACTGATTGCGTTTTGGGATGATAACGGCATCTCGATTGATGGTCATGTCGATGGCTGGTTTACTGACGATACCCCTGCCCGCTTCCGTGCTTACGGCTGGCAGGTGATTGACGCCGTCGATGGTCATGACCCGCGCGCACTCGATGCTGCCATTCGTGAAGCCAAAACAGATACTAAGCGCCCGACGCTGATTTGCTGTAAAACCATTATCGGTTACGGCTCACCGAATAAATCCGGCAGTCACGATTGCCACGGTGCACCGTTGGGTAAAGATGAAGTCACTAAAGTGCGTGAGTTCCTGAACTGGCCACATGCCCCGTTTGAAATTCCTGCTGATATTTATCAAGCCTGGGATGCCAAGGCTAAGGGTCAACAGGTTCAGCAAGAATGGAATAAACAATTCGCCGCCTATCAGGAAGTGTTCCCACAAGAAGCCGCCGAGTTGTTACGCCGAAGCGCAGGCACATTAACCGCCGATTGGGCTGCCAAAGCCAATGCGTACATCGCTGACCTGCAAGCTAACCCTGCAAACATCGCCAGCCGTCAGGCCAGCCAGAAAGCCTTGAACGAATACGCGAAAATCTTACCTGAACTGCTCGGTGGTTCGGCGGACTTAGCGCCATCCAACCTGACCCGTCACACCAGTGCACTCGACGTTTCCCCTGAAACCCCACAGGGCAACTACATGCACTACGGTGTGCGTGAGTTTGGTATGTCGGCCATCATGAATGGCGTGACACTGCACGGTGGTTTTATCCCTTACGGCGGCACCTTCCTGATGTTTATGGAATACGCCCGTAATGCGGTGCGTATGGCCGCACTGATGAAACAACGCTCGATTTTTGTCTATACCCACGACTCGATTGGTCTGGGCGAAGATGGCCCAACCCATCAGCCCGTCGAACAACTGGCGAGCTTACGCTTAACACCAAATATGGAAACCTGGCGTCCGTGTGACCAGGTAGAATCAGCGGTGAGCTGGAAAGCAGCGATTGAACGCCAGAACGGCCCGAGTGCACTGATATTCTCACGTCAAAACCTGACACAACAGCCGAGAACCGAAAGCCAAGTGCACGACATTGAGAAGGGCGGTTACATCCTGAAAGATTGCGACGGCACGCCAGAACTCATCATCATGGCGACCGGTTCTGAAGTGAGTTTGGCGGTAAACGCCGCCAACACCTTGAACGCCGAAGGCAAGAAGGTCCGCGTCGTTTCACTGCCCTGCACCGAGCGGTTTGATAAACAAGCGGCGGAGTACAAAGAGCAGGTGTTACCGAAAGCCGTGCGTGCACGCTTGGCGATTGAAGCCAGCATTGCCGACTACTGGCAACGCTACACCGGCCTGGATGGTGAGGTGATTGGCATGACCAGCTTTGGTGAATCCGCTCCGGCGGACCAGCTGTTTAAGCTGTTCGGGTTTAGTGACGAAAACGTGCTGGCGAAAGCGCGAGCGTTATTGTCTTAATGTCTCTCCCATAAAACAAAGCCACCGAGATCGGTGGCTTTGTTATTTTCAGCACGCCTAACCACCGCTCCACAACAAGATAATCAACAGTTGTGGCGAAATAATGCGTAAAAACATCACCATCGGATAAACCGTCGCATACGATAAGGAAGCGGCATCACAGGTTGGATGGATCGCATTGGCAAAGGCCAATGCAGGGGGATCTGTCATCGACCCAGCCATCAAGCCGCACAAAGACAAGTAATTTATCCGCCCGAAGATTCTGGCCAACACGCCCACGATCAGTAGTGGGAGTAAAGTAATGGCTGCACCACATGCCATCCAGAGTAACCCGTCACCGTGAATCAAGGTTGCAATAAATCCCCCCCCTGATTTCAGGCCAACCACCGATAAAAATAAAACGATCCCGATTTCACGTAACGCCAAATTCGCGCTCGGCGGCATAAACCAATACAGAGAACCAACATTGCCAATACGGGACAGAATTAACGCAACAATCAGTGGTCCACCAGCCAGCCCCAGTGATAACGCTGCTGAAAATCCCGGTACATAAAAGGGAATCGACCCTACTAATACCCCCAGCCCGATCCCGATAAATACAGGTAACATTTGCACCTGTTGCAATTTGTTCTGTGCATTCCCCACCACCCCGGCAACGGCATCAATCGCTTCAGGCCGCCCAACCAGATTCAGAATATCACCGAATTGCAATCCTGAGGCACTGGTTGGCACCAATTCGATACCCGCACGGTTTAAACGTGAAACAACCACATCGTATTTATTTTTAAATTGCAGCTCGCCCAGATTTTTACCCAATACCTTCTCATTCGTCACCACCACCCGCTCAACCCGCATGTCAGTGCCCTGAGTTGACAGAGAGGCAGCGACTTCATCACCAATAACCAGTCTGACTTTACGCAACGCTTTCTTATCACCGACCAAATGCAACAGATCCCCCAACTGAATCACAGTATCTGATTTGGGAACCAGCAATTCGTTATTTCGTTTCAGGCGGGAACAGACCACTTCACCTTCCTCTAAATCCGGAATTTCCTGTAAGGTCAGCCCATTAAGATTCGTATTTTTGACCTCCACATTCATCGTCTGCAATCCGGCATGCCCCAGGCCAGATTGTTGCTGATATAACCGAGCTTCACTGTCTACATTGATCCGGAAAAACAATCTGACCAGCCACATAGAAAGCAAGATGCCGCAAATACCGAATGGATATGCCACTGCATAACTCAGTGCCATCACATTGGAATCCGCCCCCAGCGAGCTCAACATTAGTTGCCCCGCCCCCAATGAAGGTGTATTGGTCACCGAACCTGAATAAATGCCCAAAATTACAGGTAATGGAATATTTAAGACTTTATGAATGATCACTGCGATCACGGCGCCCAATACCACCAATAACGCAGCAAACGCATTCAACTTTAATCCCGATGAACGTAACGAAGCAAAAAAGCCCGGGCCAACCTGTATGCCGATGGTATAGACAAACAAGATGAGACCAAATTCCCGGATAAAATCGAGCGTATGAAAATCGATAACCAACCCATATAACTTAGCAAAATGACCAACGGCAATCCCGCCAAATAACACACCGCCGATGCCTAACCCCACACCATAAACCCGCAAGTTTCCAAGCCACAATCCCACTATGGCCACCAGAGATAACACACTCACTGCCAACGCTATTTCATTCATGCTAAAGGTCCCCTGATTAAACCCCGGTATCCCTCAAGCCCGGAACTTCTGATCCAAGCCAGAATTTTTCTCACATCATTATCAATACGTTAATGTTAGAAATGATCCTGTGTGCCATTTGGCAAAATTAGTAAATTTCCTCAGAAATGGGATGGGTATCGCCAAAAGAGTTCTATTATTACTTGTAACAAGTAGTTCATTTACTCCTTGCATGAGGGAAACATGATGAAGTCAATTACATGGATCATGTTCAGCGGTTTGCTTATGACATCAGCGGCACAAGCCAACGACAGTTTTAATGCAGAATTCAGCCATTTTGCTGGCAATGCAGCCATCGCCAGTGCAACAACTTATGTCACGGATAAATACTGGCCAGAAGTCAAATCTCCAGCCTGGACTGGCTTTGCTGTCAGTACATCAGAAGCTTTTTTAGGTGAAGCCGCCGATTATGCTTTGGGCGGTGATTTTTCCGTTCTCGATGTGGTCGTCGGTACTTTTGGTGCAGCTGTTGGCGCTTATGCAACCGATAAATGGTATGTCGCACCTCGTGTAAATCATAAAGACGGTGAGTCAACTTATGGTATGGTGGTGATCTATCATTTTTGAGTGAAACGAAAGATGGTGGCAGCGTCGCAATATGGGTGAACCAAATCATCACGAGCAATTAGAGCTGTTTCCTATCCCCAGCCCTTGTATCGGTTATTGTGAAACTGATAACAAGGGTTATTGTTTGGGGTGTTTTCGTTCGCGTGAAGAACGCTTTCAATGGCTAAAATATAGCCCCGCACAACAACGTGAAATCATTCGGTTGTGCCGCCAACGTAAATATCGCCGCTTATTAGCTGCCAAAAATGAAACGGCAGCGCCAGCATCAGATGAAATGCCAACACTGCCATTATTTGATGATGAGTAATCTTAACTCAATGCTTATATTGCACCGGCATGTTCAGTTTTTAGCTCATACGCGCGGCTGATAGCCGCAAGCTGCCGACCTATTTCATTAAAATCAGGTCGCAACTGATTTTCCTCGCGAACACAAGCCAACATTAAAGCGTTTAGTTGGTAAAGCACATGTTGTGTCAGCTCAGATACGGAACATCGCTCAATCAGCTCTTCCAATATGCAACCAAACGCCCTGACTTCCAGCTTTTGCAATGCATCAGCTAATGTTCGATCATCGGTGGCATAAAATGATGCGGCACCGAAATCACCGAGCAAGGTTCGGCCTTCACCACAATGCAGAATATTATGCCCGTAGAGATCACCGTGCATGATCCCTCTCTGATGCAAATGCTGTGCAACAGAGACAATGCTTCGAGCAATACGCAATGCAACCGGTAACTCAAAACAAGCATCGGCAGAATAAACATCACGGGTGCAGGAATCTAAACTCGGCGGGCCCGCAAGATTACTAAATTCAGCATCGATCAATTCCATCACTAAGCCATTAGCGCCGGATGGATGTTCAGTTACCCTGCCGAGTACATTGATTAGGTTGGGATGTGCTCCGGCACTGACCGAAGCTGCCATTTCGCACTGCGGTAAACCGTCACTGGTTACGTCGCCTTTAAACAACTTTACCGCAACATGGGTAGAGTCTTCGTCGGCATATTTCGCCCGGTGAATGACACCTGACGCCCCTTCCCCCAATAACTGGTCAATTTCCAGACTATCCCAATGAATATCATCAAGGGATGAATCGGCTAAAGCTCCGGATTCCAACGCAGCACTGAATGGATTACCGGAATACGCTACCCAGGATAACCGCGGTAAAGAAAGCAACCAGGTTGGGAATGTATGCAGTTGGTTGGCAGCAATACGTAATAATTCCAGCCGTTTACAGTTAGCCAGCGTCGGCGGTAAGGTCTGTAGCCGGTTTCCTGCCAGCATCAATTTCTGCAGATAATGGCAATCACCGATCTCTTGCGGTAATGCCTCTATTTCGTTATCCGTCAGTGTTAACCAGCGTAATTTTGCCGGTAGTGATTTGGCCGAAACGCAGCGGATCTTATTCGCTTTAAAACCAATCATGCTCAATTCAGCGCATCGCCCTAACACTTCTGGTAACTCGATAAATTGATTATTAGAACAAAAAATAATCCGCAATTTATGCAATCGATAAAGATCATCCGGTAACTCAGATAAAGCATTACCAGATAGATCGAGGATCTCCAGCGTATCCGCCAGATCAAATATTTCCGATGGAAACTGCGTTAATCCACAACATAAATTCAGACGTCGGACACCAGCTAATTCGCCTGATCGGAGCTGGTCGATTGTTTGCATCACACAACCTCATAAACAAAGCCCGCATAAAGCGGGCTTTTCAAAATACTTAGTGAGGGATCATTCCCTCTCAATTGTACATTCAAATATTAAATAATTGATTTTTATCAAATAAAAAATCATAAATCGATAATGCCGTCTTCAAAAACCAGCACCAATTAAGTTAAAAAGAGAGACGAAATTACATGCACTAATGGTTTCAATATCAGCTATTTTCGGTCTTTTTTCAAGTTACGATTAATTCAATGAATAACATTAATGCGAATGATAATGTTTTTAGTATTCCATCAGTTTCAGATTTTGGGATGCTGTCAAAGCCACCTAAACCCGCTGTACATCGACAGAAACCTGCAGAGCCAGTGTTTCTCCGCCATCAAAAATAACGCCCTGTAATGGGGTTACATCGGCATAATCACGCCCCCATGCGGTGACGATATGTTGTTCTCCCGGCATCAGATCATTGGTCGGGTCAAATTCAACCCAGCCAAATTCGGGAATAAAGACCGAAAACCAGGCATGCGAGGCATCGGCACCGACCAGCTTTTCTACACCCGGTGGCGGTAGTGTTTCCAGATAACCGCTGATATAGCGGGCCGGTAGGCCGATTGAGCGGATACAGGCAATTGCAAGATGAGCGAAGTCCTGACAAACGCCCCGTTTTTCTTCTAATACCTGTTCTGGTGGCGTGCTGACGGTTGTCGCCACCGGATCAAACGTGAATTCCTGAAAGATTTTATGCATAAAGTCGATGGTAGCCTGAAGTACGGGCATGTCATCGTGAAACGATGCCCGTGCATATTCAGCCAGCAATTCAGAGCGGCGGATCAGTGTCGAATCAAGCAGGTACTCTTTGACCATCCGCAGTTCCGGGGTTGCCGGAAAAACCAGCCACTGCCGAAACTCGCCACAGGTTGTCGGGCGCATACTGCCAGACGTGACCAGCTCGTTCACGCCAGTCTCAAAATAGCTTTCCACATCGATAGTCAGTTTTTCGTGTGGTTCCTGAATGGAAAAATAATAGGTTTGATTACCAAAATAATCGGTACCTTCACTTTGATAAACCGGTGTCGGCGTGATCTGGATCCGGTGATGCAGGCAACGCTGACTGGGAGTATCCCTTGGCAACAGATGGGTCATGTTGTAGCACAAACTGACCGGTTTATTGTATTTGTATTCCGTGAGATGGCGTACGCGATATCTCATAAATCGGTCTTCCATGTTGTGTTGTTCAGTGGCTGCGGGCCAGCGGTATGATCAAAATATTTATCGCTCAGTAAAGCGGTAAACTGTTCGATCTGCTGCGTGATCTGCGTCATCAGAGCTTCCAGATTTTTCCGTAATCCGCTTTCCTCATCGATCTGTTCCAGCGATTCCAGATCTGCCAGCAAGATATCATTCTGTGATTTGATGATCTGGCGGCTTTCCGGCACCAGCCCTAAAGGCTGATTGCCATTATGTGGTAGCTCAGCAAGGTACTTACGCAACAGCTCGATCTGATAAATCAGCGAACGGGGATTGGTGATATCACTCATCAGCAGATCAAGCCCAAAAGCGATATTGTTCCGGCCCCGGTAACGGCGGCGAAATGAGATCAGCGCTTCCACACTCAAGAGAACCGATTCTAAAATCTGCTGCTGTTGCATACTAGGCAATGGTTTAGTCAGTGTGTGTTTTAGCAGTGTCGCGGTCAGTCTGGCCCGTTCTGCACGACGGCCAATCTCTTGAAACATCCAGTCCATGCCGCGCAACATGCTCTCATGGTTCAGCCCTGACAGTGCCAGCAGTGATGTAACCAGACTATCGAGTGACTCTTCGGGAACCGCCGGCAGACCCTCTTTATAGGCCTGCTCAACGGCGTGTATATGATCACGCAGTTCGTTGAGAATAATCCGGGTATCGGCAGAAAGCATTTCCTTTACTTGCTCACCACATGACAGCATGTTGTGCAGGTTGAATTTGATCGAACCAACCCGCTCGCTGTCGGTGACCAGTGCAGCCAACTCTTTGTCCGGGTTTTGCCACAAGGTCGGGTTATGGCTAAAACCCGGCAGTGCGCCAGTCAAATGAGAGATAGCCCCCAGCAGGACTTCGCTGCTTTCCGGTGGAAAATATTCCACCCCGTTTAGCTGTTTGAAAATGGTTCTCATCAGTCGCAGGCTCATTTCCGCCCTTTCAGCATAGCGGCCAAACCAGAAAAGATTTTCAATAACGCGGCTGGGCAGGTTTGTAACCAGCGCTTCATCCCGTGGGATCGACTCGCTTAATGAAATATGTGTGGTATCCGGTTCATGATTCAGTATCCAGGTATCTTTACTTCTTGCGCCGGAAAGGTCGGTTACAATGCTCTCTTCCGCCGATTCTGCAACCCGCGAGAGACTGCCTGGCATGACACAATAGCTGTCTTTGTGCGCCACAGTGAATGTCCGGAAGATACACGGGCGGTTTTCCAACTGGGAGTTGTTCCAGATAGGCACCAGAGAACCGGGAATGTAGCTCTGTGCAACATAGGCCTGCGGATTAGCTCTCATCAGTTGCAGCGTTTTTTCCCGCGCCTGACTATCCAGACTATGGCCGTAAATGCTTTTGCTGTTAAAACTGCGGTAGGCTGGCTTAATGATCAACTGGTTGATATTTTCATGAATATACTGAAAATCGGACGGATTGCCGCACCACCAAGTTTTCACCGTGGGCAGGGTGAGGTTTTCCCCCATCAGGAATTGGCTGATCTCTGGTAAGAAGGAGAGCAGAGCCGGTGCTTCGAGTACCCCGGAACCTAATGGATTAGCCAGCACGACATTACCGTTGCGGGCAACCTCCAGTAAACCGGGCACACCTAAGCGGGAATCAGAACGCAGCTCTGTTTGGTCACAATAGGCATCATCCATTCGGCGCAGAATGACATCAACCTCTGATAAACCATTTAGCGATTTCATCCAGACACGGCCATTGCGCACAGTTAAGTCGCCCCCCTGAACCAGCGGGAAACCAAGATAGTTCGCCAGATAGGCGTGTTCAAAGTAGGTGCTGCTGTATGCACCCGGTGTCAGCACCACGATTCTGGGGGTATCTGTTTTGTGGCTGGCCAGATTAGCCAGTGTGTTGCGTAACGCATGAAAAAAAACGGATAGACGCCGTACATTGCTGTTATGAAACAGCGTCGGGATCACGCGGGAGACAGCGGTACGGTTTTCCAGCACGTAGCCTGTGCCACTCGGTGCCTGAGTTCGGTCACCAATCACCACAAACTGTCCATCGGCACCGCGAACCATATCTGCCGCATGAAAAATCAGCTGCCGGACCCCGGGTTGCCGCATACCATGGCACTGCCGCAAAAAACCCGGATGTGCAAAGATGATTTCGGAAGGGATGATCCCCTCTTTCAGCAAGCGTTGTTCGCCATAGAGATCTTTATACATCAGATCGAACAGTATAGAACGCTGTACCAGACCCTGCTCGATCCCCTGCCATTCAGTGCTGTCGAGCAGGCAGGGAACGATATCCAGTGACCAAACATTGGGTGAGAGCGGATCGCTGTTCAGGTTATAGGTCGCACCATCATCTCGAAGAATACGCTGAGCCTGACGCTGGCGTTTTTGCATCCCTTCTGTTCCTAAACCAGCAAGGGTGGTCATAACCTGTTGCCAGTGCGGTCGTGTCGAATGCGTTATATCCAACGCCTCGTTGTAGGCACCCTCCGGTGAAACGGGGGGTGCCATAAAGTCAGAAGCAGTCGATGTCATATGTTCCTGATTATCCGGATAAAAAATCTACAGCCGAGTATACTTTTTTCTCATATCTAAAGTATGCGGGTATTCGAAGTTAGCCTCTTCAACCGGCGGCTCCATTGGCTGTGGCACCTGATCGTGTTCATAGAACTTCCGCAGGGCATTAAACGCCGGTGGTGGAGTCAGTAACCCCTGTGTAAAGCCATGACCCCAGAAGCGATTGATACGCCGGGCTTCTGCTTCGTTGCTGTTTACCGGTAATGTATCGTAGTTTCTGCCACCCGGATGGCTGACATGATAGGTGCAGCCACCAATAGACAGACCGTTCCATGTATCAATCAAATCAAAGATTAATGGCGTATCAACACCGAGGGTTGGATGCAGTGCTGATGGTGGTGCCCATGCCCGGTAACGGACGGAACCGACCATTTCGCCGTGGCGACCTGTCGGACTTAACGGTACCCGTCGGCCATTACAGGCCAGCACATGGCGTCCGTCTGTCATGCCGGACAAGCGTATTTGCAGGCGCTCTACTGACGAGTCGACATACCGCGCGGTGCCAGATTGTGTTACCTCTTCACCCAGCACATGCCAGGGTTCAATCGCCCAACGCAACTCCAGCTCAATGCCATCAATCACCTGACGACCATAGTGCGGGAAGCGGAACTCTTCGAATGGTCGCAACCACTCCAGTTTGAACGGATAACCATGACTTTGCAGGTCATCAACCACCTCTTTGATGTCCTGCCAGACATAATGCGGCATCATAAATTTATCATGCAGCTGTGTGCCCCAGCGGATCAGTGGTTTTTTGTACGGTTCCGCCCAGAAACGGGCAACCAGACAACGCAGTAACAGCATTTGTACCAGTGACATGCGTGCATGCGGCGGCATTTCAAAACCCCGGAACTCCAATAAACCTTGACGGCCACTACTGGTGCCTGCGGCATACAATTTATCAATACAGAATTCAGATCGATGTGTATTACCCGTGATATCAACCAGCAAGTTGCGCATCAGACGGTCAACCAGCCAGGGCTCTTCGACAAAACCATCTGGAATATTGCTGAAGGCGATCTCCATCTCATAGAGCATCTCTTCACGGCCTTCGTCCGGGCGTGGAGCCTGGCTGGTTGGGCCGATAAACATGCCGGAAAACAGATATGACAGCCCTGGATGGTGTTGCCAGTATGTCACCAGACTACGCAGCAGATCCGGGCGCCGGAGCAGCGGGCTGTCTGCCGGTGTACAGCCCCCCAGGGTGATATGGTTACCGCCACCAGTGCCGGTATGCCGGCCGTCCAGCATGAATTTTTCAGCACTTAACCGCGACAGATAAGCCTGTTCATAAAGTGTTTCAGTGTTGAACACCAGCTCATCCCAGTTTTTGGCCGGATGAATATTGACCTCAATAACACCGGGATCAGGGGTGATCAAAAACTTCTGTAAACGGTAATCTTTCGGTGGTTCATAGCCTTCAATAACAACCGGCAGATTAAGTTTGGTGGCAACCGCTTCTATTGCATTAATCAGTGCGACATAATTTTCCAGATAAGTCACTGGAGGCAGGAACAGATGCAGTTTTCCGTCCCGAGGTTCTAAGCACAATGCGGTGCGAACCACATTTTTTACAATTTTCAGCCGGGGCTGGTTTTGCGGCTGCAAAGCTTGTTGTGCGGCAATGGTTGGTGCATCACTGGCAATAGAAAACAGTGGCAGCGCATCTCTTGGCTCGAACGGATCACGCTCGGCATCAATCTCTTCTTCAGAAACCGCTGGCAATGAATTCAGTGGCAGGCGGTAACCCATCGGGCTGTCGCCGGGGATCAGCGTGATCACCTCTGCCCGCATCTGCCACAGGCTGCTTTGCCACTGAATCCCGTCAAACTCAATTGGCAAAATATAGCCTGTGGGTTTATCCAGCCCACGGGTGAGCAGTTTTGCCAGCCGGCGACGTTCCAGATCATCGTTCAGATCCGCTTTTCGTGGGTCAGCATCAGCGGGTAACGCGCGTTCCTGCCACAGATAATAGAGAGTATCTTCAAAGGCGGGTTGCAGATATGACTCAGCAAGGCCCAGTTGCTGACATAAAGCAGCGCCAAACTGGCGGGCATGTGGTTCGTCATAACCATAATTTTTATCTACCCGCGCCAGCAACTCAGGGTTATGCCACAAGGCTTCGCCGTCGGTGCGCCAGAAACATCCTAATGCCCAGCGGGGAACTTCTTCGCCCGGATACCACTTGCCCTGACCATAATGCAGCAAACCATTGCCACCGAATTTTTCTTTCATTCGCAGCAGTAGATCTTTGGCCAACCTGAGTTTATCGGCTCCCAGTGCTTCCGTGTTCCACTGGGCGGAATCCATATCATCGATGGAAACAAACGTCGGCTCACCGCCCATGGTTAAACGAACATCCCCTTCCTGTAACTCTGCATCAACGGCGCGTCCCAGAGCCTTAATATTCAGCCATTCATCATCACTGTAAGGTTTCGTCACCCGTGGATCTTCATGAATGCGAATCACCACGTTGGAATAGCTGAATTTGCATTCGCATTTATCCGTAAAACCACTGATAGGTGCGGCAGAGGCCGGTTCTGCTGTACATGCCAGAGGGATATGGCCCTCTCCGGCGAACAGACCACTGGTCGGGTCAAGCCCGATCCAACCGGCGCCAGGGAGATAAACCTCACACCAGGCGTGCAGATCAGTGAAATCCTGCTCAGGCCCGGATGGCCCATCGAGCGCTTTGATATCGGCAGTCAGCTGTACCAGATAACCAGAGACAAACCGGGCTGCCAGCCCCAGATGCCGGAAAATCTGCACCAGTAACCAAGCGGTATCGCGACAGGAGCCTTTTTTCAGCGTCAGCGTCTCTTTGCAAGTCTGCACGCCGGGCTCCATTCTGATGCCATACTCAATTTCATTCGCCAGCCGGCTGTTGAGCTGTACCAGAAAATCCACGATCCGGGTTTCGGTTTTTGTGATGTCAGACAGCCATTTTTTCAACTCTGGGCCATCTTCAGAAATTTTCAGGTAAGGTGCCAGCTCATCTTTTAATGCGAGATCATAATCAAACGGGAATGTTTCAGCATATTTCTCAATGAAGAAGTCGAACGGATTGATAACGGTCATATCCGCAATAACTTCCACCTCAAACTCAAGTTTCTGAGTTTTTTCCGGAAAAACCAAACGGGCTTGATAGTTACTAAAAGGATCTTGTTGCCAGTTAATGAAATGATTTTCCGGATGAACTTTCAGCGAATAACCATGAATGTGTGTACGGGAATGAGGTGCCGGACGCAGACGTAAAATATGGGGTGAGACATTGATAAAACGGTCGAATTCATAGGTGGTTTTATGCTGTATTGCAACGCGGATCGTCATGCGGCATCTCCCTACAGATACTGAAACCAGTTATCTTTAATCTGATGATGTAATGTGATAATACGTAATTGAATGTCATTCAGATAACGGCTGAATTTCTGATTTAAATCATCTGATTTTTCAACACCGTGAGTGTTATTCAGCAGTGCATCTACCTGTTCGGCAATAACTTCAGAACGTGGCAGTGAACTTGCGGCCAGTTTGATCTGTTCCAGACAAAAGCGTTGTGAGCGCGGGAAATGCGGATCAGTCAGCAGGAATGTGGTGGCCATTGCCCCCTTAATGGAGCAGCGCATGGTGCGGCGAAAACTCAGATAGGCGCTTTGTGATTTGAGTACCTTTGACCAGATCACCTGGCCCAGCTTAACACTCTCTTCTTCTCGTGATTGCATCAGCAGCGAGTTTGCCGCATCCAGAATCCGGGTGTTCATATCCGCCCGTTCCAGATAGCGCCCGATATTCAGAAAACTCCAGCCGGCATCTCTGTCCATTGAACCGCTCAGAAGGCCGATAATTTTCTGGCACCCTTCAATGATAGTATTGAGGTAAGTGTGCCGTTCAGAACGATTGATCCCTTGTTTCATATGCTTTTTTGCATATAGATCCAGTTCGTTGATCAGCTCCCACATCTCACCGGGAACCACATCCCGAGTGGTCCGGATATTTTCCCGCACCATCTTTAATGATGATAAAAGTGAACCCGGATTGCTGTCATCGGCCAGCAAAAATTTCAGCACATTCCGTTCATCTTTTATTTTGTAACGCTGTTCAAACAGTTCAACGCCACTATTAATTTCGATCAGGTTGTACCAAGAGATAGCGATATCTCGTGGTAAATCGTAAAGCAGATCATCATAGACACTGACTAAGCGTGCTGTATTTTCCGCACGTTCAAGATAACGTGCGCTCCAGTAAAGGCGTTCCGCCACTCTTGATAGCATTCTCTTAGTCTCCCTTTGTCTCAACAATCCATGTGTCTTTACTACCGCCACCTTGTGACGAATTAACGACAAGAGATCCTTTTTTCATCGCCACCCGAGTCAATCCGCCGGTAGTGACATAAGTCTCTTTGCTTTGCAAAATGAACGGACGCAAGTCCAGATGGCGTGGTTCGAGCGCTCCTTTGCCGATCAGTGTTGGTGCAGTTGAGAGTTTTAATGTCGGCTGTGCGATATAGTTACGCGGATTCGCTTTGATGAGTTCAATAAATAATTGCTGCTCTTTCCGGGTCGAGTGCGGGCCAACCAGCATGCCGTAACCACCCGATTCATTCGCCGGTTTTACGACCAACTGATCGATATTCTTCAGCACATAGTCGCGGTGATCTTCCCGTTCGCACAAATAGGTGGTGACGTTGGGTAAAATCGGTTCTTCGTTCAGATAGTAACGGATCAACGCCGGTACATAGGCATACACCACTTTGTCATCGGCAACACCGGCTCCTGGTGCATTCGCCAGTGCGACATTACCGGCTTTCCATGCCCGCATCAGCCCTGGCACCCCAAGCACAGAATCAGGATCAAACACTTCCGGATCAAGGAACAGATCGTCGATCCGGCGATAAATAACATCAACCCGCTCAGGGCCATAGATGGTTTTGGTATAGACACAATCATCTTTACCAATGAATAGATCACTGCCTTCGACTAATTCCACGCCCATTTGCTGTGCCAGAAAGGCGTGCTCAAAATAGGCGGAATTATAGATCCCGGGGGTTAAAACCACGATTTCCGGGCGGGCGATTTTACGCGGAGAGAGTGCAGCCAACGTGTCGAACAGTTGTGAGGTATATGCATCAATAGGCTTAATGTCATCATTTTCAAATAATTCAGGAAGTACCCGTTTGGTGATCGCCCGGTTTTCCAGCATATATGAAACCCCGGAAGGGACACGCAGGTTGTCTTCTAGCACATAAAACTGACCTGTTTCATCACGGACTAAATCGGTGCCGCAAATATGGGCCCACACCCCGTAAGCCGGTGACACGCCGACACATTCTGGCCGGAAATTTTTAGATTTGGTGATGATATATTCAGGGATGATGCCGTCTTTAATGCAGTTCTGATCGTGGTACAGATCATCTATAAAGCGGTTCAGTGCAGTAAGTCGTTGCTTCAGCCCAGCTTCTGCAACCACCCAATCTTTCACTTCGATAGTGCGGGGAATGATGTCAAAGGGCCAAGTTCTGTCGATATTGCCCTCTTCAGTGTAGACGGTAAAACTGATCCCCATCTCCTGAACGGTTGCCTCTGCCGTCAGGCGGCGCTTTTCCAATTCGTCAGCAGCAAGAGCATCCAGATATTTTAGCAGTCTTTTAGCGGGAGGACGGGGAGCCCCAGAAAAGTCAATTAATTCATCATAATAAACATTTGGATCATAATTTTTGGTTAGTTCATGCATAGATGTAACATCCTTTTCAACAACCAGGCACAATGCATTGTCTCTGAGCATATCGGTAAAAGGCTGCTTAAATGCTTTATCACAACGGGCACAAACAACTTATATAAGGCATGTCAGTGGAATGCTGCACTATCCTTAAAATGCAAATTTTATGCCATGAATCAATAAGGCAAGAGGACAGCGAATTTTATGTTTCATTGCATATTGTCTATTTATTGTTCAAAAAGTAATGAAAATAAAAACATTCATGTGTATTCATGGTGTCTTACAGACAATCCGTATTTGGTTGCTTTATTTTGGGGCTTTAATTTGATGCAAAAAGAAATGGGCTCCAATATGATAATTTGTCATGGCTAACAAGGGACTGTTGATCTTTCTTGGCGAGGTATTGAGCGGCATGGAATTAATGGATGCCAATATAGATCGGTGTTTATACAAATTCCGGTATTTAGCTAAAAGCATATAAATAAAACACCATCACCAGAAAAAAGCTGCACATATTCACCCGTAGACAACCAGAAACAAAAAAGCCCCTAAAATTAGGGGCTTATATTCAATCGATAGATGCCTGTAGACATCTGGAAACAGTAATTTACTATTCCCACTCGATCGTTGCTGGCGGCTTACCAGAAATATCGTAAACCACACGGCTGATGCCATTGATCTCATTAATGATTCGGTTAGATACATGACCTAAGAAGTCATAAGGCAAGTGAGCCCAATGCGCGGTCATGAAATCGATGGTTTCTACCGCACGCAGTGAAACAACCCAATCATATTTACGACCATCACCCATCACACCGACGGAACGAACCGGCAGGAATACGGTGAATGCCTGGCTAACCTTGTGATACAGCTCAGCTTGATGCAGTTCTTCAATGAAGATAGCATCGGCACGGCGCAGCAAGTCACAATACTCTTTCTTCACTTCACCCAGCACACGAACACCTAAGCCTGGGCCTGGGAACGGATGACGATACAGCATGTTGTAAGGCAGACCCAGTTCCAAACCAACACGGCGAACTTCATCTTTAAACAGTTCACGCAGTGGCTCAACCAAGCCCATCTTCATATCGTCAGGCAGACCGCCAACGTTATGATGTGATTTGATCACATGTGCTTTGCCGGTTTTAGAAGCGGCGGATTCAATCACGTCAGGGTAAATAGTGCCCTGCGCCAGCCATTTGGCGTTTTTCAGTTTTTTCGATTCATCATCGAACACTTCAACAAACACACGACCAATTGCTTTACGTTTCAGCTCAGGGTCAGCAATGCCTTTCAGCGCAGACAGGAAACGCTCTTCCGCATCCACTTTGATAATGTTCAGCCCAAAATGGTCGCCAAACATTTCCATTACTTGCTGACCTTCATGCAGACGCAGCAGGCCGTTATCGACAAATACGCAAGTCAGTTTCTTACCAATCGCACGATGGATCAGCATCGCGACAACTGATGAATCCACACCACCTGATAAGCCCAGGATCACTTCATCGTCACCAACCTGCTCTTTGATACGAGCAATCGCATCTTCGATGATGGTGGCTGGAGTCCATAAGGCATCACACTTACAAACTTCTTTCACAAAACGCTCCAGCATACGGGCGCCTTGTTTGGTATGTGTCACTTCAGGGTGGAATTGCACACCATAGAAGCGTTTTGCTTCATTCGCCATCGCAGCATGCGGGCAAGTCGGTGTCGCAGCAATGGTTTCAAAGCCAGCAGGAATAGTGGCAACCTTATCACCGTGGCTCATCCATACATCCAGTTCAGGACGGCCATTTTCTGCAATCGCATCTTCGATGTTGTGGAACAATTCGCTGTCTTTTACCAGCTGCACTTTCGCGTAACCAAACTCACGTTTGTCTGAGCTTTCTACACTGCCGCCCAGCTGTTCAGCCATGGTTTGCATGCCGTAGCAAACACCCAAAACAGGAACGCCAGCGTTAAACACATATTCCGGTGCGCGCGGGCTGCCAGTTTCAGTGACTGACTCTGGGCCGCCAGACAGAATGATCCCGTTCGGTTTGAATTCGCGGATCTGTTCCTCAGTAACATCCCAAGCCCACAATTCGCAATACACACCGATTTCACGCACACGACGTGCAATCAGCTGAGTATATTGCGAACCGAAGTCCAGGATCAGAATACGGTGTTCATGAATATTTTTGCTCATGGTCGTCCTAATCATCATTAAGGAGAGGCCAAACAAGAATCAACCAGATCTTGTATGAAATAAATCAGGGCGCTATGCGCCCTGACTGTCTGTCAATTTAGCCCATGCGATAGTTCGGGGCTTCTTTCGTAATCGTCACATCATGGACGTGGGATTCCTGGATCCCTGCGCCACTGATCTTCACGAATTCTGCCTTAGTACGCAAGTCTTCTATTGTAGCACTACCAGTGAGGCCCATGGCAGAGCGTAAACCACCCATTTGTTGATGGATGATCTCTTTTAACCAGCCTTTGTAAGGAACACGGCCTTCGATACCTTCCGGAACCAGCTTGTCTGCAGCATTGTCAGTCTGGAAATAACGGTCAGAAGAGCCTTTAGACATCGCGCCTAATGAACCCATACCACGGTAAGATTTAAATGAACGGCCCTGATACAGTTCAATTTCGCCTGGAGACTCTTCAGTACCCGCAAACATAGAACCGACCATTACCAGACTTGCACCCGCCGCGATAGATTTCGCGATATCGCCAGAGAAGCGGATACCACCGTCAGCGATGACCGGAATACCTGAACCTTCCAGCGCACCAGCAGCATCAGAAATAGCGGTGATTTGTGGCACACCACAACCGGTGACGATACGGGTCGTACAGATAGAGCCAGGGCCGATACCAACCTTAACTGCGCTCACACCCGCGTCAACCAGTGCTTCCGCACCTTTCGCTGTTGCCACGTTACCACCGACTATCTGCAGGTTTGGATATTCTTTACGTGTGTCGCGAATACGATCCAATACGCCTTGTGAATGACCATGTGAAGAGTCGATCAACAGCACGTCAACACCGGCAGCAACCAGCGCAGCAACACGCTCTTCGTTACCTGCACCCGCACCAACAGCAGCACCCACACGTAAACGACCCATCGCGTCTTTACACGCGTTCGGTTTGCTTTCTGCTTTCTGGAAATCTTTAACCGTGATCATACCGGTCAGTTTGAAATCGTCGTTAACGATCAGCACTTTCTCGATGCGGTGTTTTTGCATCAAAGCCTGAACCACTTCGCGGGATGCATTTTCATGCACAGTAACCAGACGCGCTTTCGGCGTCATCACTTCATGCACCAGCATGTTCAGGTCGGTCACAAAACGCACGTCACGACCCGTAATGATACCCATCAGTGAACCGTCAGTGTCTACCACTGGGAAACCACCAAAACCACTCATGAAGGTCAGCTCTTTGATCTGAGCAATCGTCATGTCTGGACGAACAGTAACTGGATCAGTCACGATGCCACTTTCGAACTTTTTAACGCGACGAACTTTGTCCGCCTGCTGTTCGATAGACATGTTTTTGTGGATGAAACCGAGACCACCTTCCTGAGCCAGTGCAATCGCTAAACGAGCACCAGTTACGGTATCCATTGCAGCGGAAGCCATAGGAATGTTCAGCACGATATCTTTTGTCAGATGAGTGCGCAGATCTGCGGTATTAGGAAGAACGATTGAATGAGCAGGGACTAACAGAACGTCGTCAAAAGTCAGTGCTTCTTTGGCTATGCGTAACATGGCAACATCTCACCGTTAATGTATGAAAGGGGGTGGGTAAAATATTGCAGCGAGATTTTAGGCACTTCATAGGGGTTGGTAAAGCATTTTTGCGTTTTAAATCACATTTTTTTTCGCGAAGCATGCAGGTCATTGTTATTATTAGCGCCTGTTCCAGCAAATTAAGAGCGAATACGTGGCTATATCACAACCTATTATCTACACCGTCAGCCGGTTAAATACCGTTGTTCGTCTCTTATTGGAACAGGAAATGGGGCTCGTTTGGCTGACAGCTGAAATCTCTAACTTGGTACAGCACAGCTCTGGTCATTGGTACTTCACGCTGAAAGATTCTCAGGCACAAGTCAAAGCCGCCATGTTCAAAGGGCAAAACCGGCGTGTCAGTTTTCGGCCACAAAATGGTCAGCAGATCCTCGTGCAAGGGCAACTCTCTTTGTATGAAGCCCGAGGCGATTACCAGCTGATTGTCGAAAAAATGCAACCTGCCGGTGATGGGCTGTTACAGATGAAACTGGAAGCCTTAAAAGCGCAGCTGACTGCGGAAGGGTTGTTCGCACCAAGCCGTAAACGCCCACTGCCTGCGCAACCAAAACAGATCGGCATCATCACCTCCCCAACCGGTGCGGCTGTTCACGATATGCTGACGATACTAGCCCGACGAGATCCATCCTTACCGGTGATTTTATATCCCAGCGCCGTGCAGGGTGAAAGTGCGGCTCCGGCATTGCTTGCGGCGTTAGAAACTGCTTGGCGACGGGATGAGTGCGATTTATTGATCATCGGTCGCGGTGGCGGATCGCTGGAAGACCTCTGGTGTTTCAACGATGAACGCGTAGTGCGTGCGATTGCCAACAGCCCGATCCCGATTGTCAGTGCGGTTGGCCATGAAACGGATGTGACGCTGGCTGATTTTGCCGCAGACCTTCGCGCCCCTACCCCATCTGCAGCAGCAGAACTGGTCAGCCGGGATCAACAGCAACAACTGCATCGTTTAACGCAATTTATACAACGTCTTAAACAAGCCACCTTGTTGCAGCAACAACGTCATGTATTACGTTGGCAACAGCAGCAATCGCGCTTGGCGGCGCAAAATCCGCAATATCAGTTACAGCAAAAAATGCAGCGGCAGGATGAATTGCAATGGCGTTTAGAACGCGTGATCAAGCAACAGTTAGATAACTCATCACGCCATTACTCAGAGCAAACTCAACGTTTGCAGCAAGCATCACCAGCGCGACATTTATCAACTCTGAAACAACAACATGAATTTCTGCAGCAACGCTTGCTCAAGGTGATACAAAATCGGCAACAAGCCGGCCAACAAAAACTGGCACAGTTAAGTGGACAGCTACAGGCACTGAGTCCGCTGCAAGTGTTAGCCCGGGGTTATTCAGTCACCACCAACATGGCTGGTAAATTGATCCATGAATATTCCCAGGTAACACCCGGAGAACAGTTAAATATTCAATTAGGCAAAGGTGCTTTGCGAGTAAGAACCGAAGAGGTTAAATCTGAAACCTAACTGTATCCGGTTTAATCTTTAGGAACCGGACGAGGATGCCCTGTGTCATCGATAGCCACATAAGTAAATACCGCTTCGGTGACACAATGGCGATCATAACGTTCTGAACGCAGCAACGGTTTGATCCAAACCTCAAGCTTGATGGTGATAGAGGTATTTCCTATCCGTGTACATTCACCGTGAACACATACAGCGTCACCCACTTTTACCGGTTGATGAAAAGTCATCGCTTCAACCGCAACAGTTGCAATTCGTCCCCGCGCAATTTCAGTAGCCAACATGCCGCCAGCTAAATCCATTTGCGACATGATCCAGCCACCAAAAATATCACCGTTCTGATTGGTGTCTGCAGGCATCGCTTGGGTGCGGATGATCAGATCACCTTTCGGATAGCGTTTGACATCGTTCATTTTCAGTACTTCATGTAATCAAAATGTTAAATATACTCGCCAAAAACTCTTTTTCCTATCCGAATAAACACGTACCAAGTAATGCGTTTTCAACCTGTTATAGCCTTGGTTACCTAGATAAGCGCGATGTTTTATGCCAGCACAGGGAACATATGCTTAATACCAGCCACCATGATTTCAATGCCCAAAGACATCATGATCAGCCCCATAATACGTGTTACTACGTTGATCCCTGTACGCCCCATCAGACGAAACAACAAGGGCGCTGCACGGAAAATCAACCAGGAAGTAAAACAGAACAATACGACCACCAGACTCA
This sequence comes from uncultured Tolumonas sp., assembly GCF_963676665.1. Taxonomy (NCBI): domain Bacteria; kingdom Pseudomonadati; phylum Pseudomonadota; class Gammaproteobacteria; order Aeromonadales; family Aeromonadaceae; genus Tolumonas; species uncultured Tolumonas sp. The sequence goes on along the minus strand of NZ_OY781371.1, from coordinate 268,734 downwards.
TGCCCATCAACTGCTGGGCTGAATTGAACTGCGACGAATAAACTATGGTGGAGCTGATCGCTCCCGGCCCGGCCATCAGTGGTAACGCCAGTGGTACCACCGCAATGGATTCTTTGGCCAGCGTATCGCCTTTTTCTTCTTTGTTATGCCGAACTTCGCCCAATTTACCCTGCAACATTGACCAGGCAATCAACACAATCAAAGAGCCACCGGCAATACGGAAAGAAGCAATCGAGATACCAAACAGATCCAGAATTAATTGCCCGAAAAACATCGAAACCCAGAGAATGACCATCACCGCAAAATTAGCCGTGGTATTTGTCCGTAAGCGTTCCTGTGGTGTTTGCTGACTGGTTAGACTCACGAATACCGGCAGCAATCCCAGTGGGTTAATAATGGCGGTCAGACCAATAAAAAACTTCAGATAAACAGAAAAAGAGAGATGATCCATAGTGCGATACGGGCCTAAATATAGATGAAACAAGTATGTCAGAAAACTGTGATTAGCGTAGCGAAAACAGCAATTCACTACTAACAATATTAATTTATAGACCTAAAGCGATGGATTAGTTTTTTTTATCCGAACAAGAGAAATTGTCGCAAGTCATACAACCAGTATCATTTCTAACAAAACACTGGTCTGTCCATAAAATGACTGCTTTTAAGACAAGATGGAATTCTAAACAATGCATTATCCTCACTCTTAGCAAGGAAAAGTATGATCAGCCCAATTAGTCAAGGAATAGCCTTATATGACGCGGGAATTGTGATATTTTAGTTACGAAAATGTCACAGAACATCTACATTTAATTCGTTTTTTTTATAGAGTCCGTCGGTAACAATACTTACTTAAGTAGATAACAATACTTTTTTAACTAAACGAGAGAATTAATACATAATTTGCATCGCTTGCTTACACTATTGATGCAGATCAAGTTTTTACACATTACCTACTTCTATAATCAAGCTCGAAAACTGTTTACTAAGTCACACTATGAATTGAGCTGCTATAGTGTTGTACGTGCCTTAATAAACCGTTTTTATAAACTCACTAGGAGATTCACATATGCCAGTAACCAACGTTGCTGAATTGGATGAACTGATTGCTCGCGTCAAAAAAGCTCAACGCGAATTTGCAACTTTCAGCCAAGAACAGGTTGATAAAATCTTCCGTGCTGCTGCTCTGGCAGCGAACAATGCTCGTATTCCTTTGGCTCAGATGGCTGCAGCTGAATCAGGTATGGGTATTGTTGAAGATAAAGTGACTAAAAACCACTTTGCGTCTGAGTACATCTACAACAAATACAAAGACGAAAAAACCTGTGGCATTCTGGAAGAAGACAAAACTTTCGGCACTATCACCATTGCTGAACCAATCGGCATCATCTGTGGTATCGTTCCAACTACCAACCCGACTTCTACTGCAATCTTCAAATCTCTGATTGCTCTGAAAACTCGTAACGGTATCGTTTTCTCCCCGCACCCACGTGCTAAAAACTCAACTGCTGCTGCTGCTCGTATCGTTCTGGAAGCTGCTGTTGCTGCTGGTGCACCTGCTGACATCGTTGGCTGGATCGACACTCCATCAGTAGAAATGTCTAACTACCTGATGAAACACAACGACATTAACCTGATTCTGGCTACTGGTGGCCCAGCGATGGTTAAAGCGGCTTACTCTTCTGGTAAACCAGCTATCGGTGTAGGCGCAGGTAACACTCCAGTTGTTATCGACGAAACTGCAGACATCAAACGTGCTGTAGCTTCTATCCTGTTGTCTAAAACTTTCGACAACGGTGTAGTTTGTGCTTCTGAACAGGCTGTTATCGTAGTTGATTCAGTTTACGACGCAGTAAAAGAACGTTTCGCTTCTCACGGCGGCTACATTCTGAATAAAGATGAAGCAGACAAAGTTCGTAAAGTTCTGCTGATCAACGGTGCCCTGAACGCGGCAATCGTAGGCCAACCAGCAACCAAAATCGCTGAACTAGCTGGCATCAAAGTTCCTTCTGACACCAAAATCCTGATCGGTGAAGGCGCTAAAATCTGCTACGAAGAAGAATTCGCTCACGAAAAACTGTCTCCATCACTGGGTATGTTCCGTGCGAAAGACTTCACTGAAGCTGTTGACTTCGCTTGCCAGATGGTTGATCTGGGCGGTATCGGTCATACTTCAGCTCTGTACACCGACCAAGACAAGAACGACGATCGCGTTCGTTACTTCGGTGACAAGATGAAGACTGCTCGTATCCTGGTTAACACCCCAACTTCTCATGGCGGTATCGGTGACCTGTACAACTTCAACCTGGCTCCATCGCTGACTCTGGGTTGTGGTTCATGGGGTGGTAACTCCATCTCTGAAAACGTAGGTCCAAAACATCTGATCAACAAGAAGACAGTAGCTAAGCGAGCAGAAAATATGCTGTGGCACAAACTTCCAAAATCAATCTACTTCCGTCGTGGTTCTCTGCCAATCGCACTGACTGACCTGGAAGGCAAAAAACGCGCAATGGTTGTTACCGACGGCTTCCTGTTTAACAACGGTTATGCTGACGAACTGGTTACTATCCTGAAAGACAAAGGCATGGAAGTAGAAGTATTCTACGAAGTGGCTGCAGATCCAACTCTGACCATCGTTAAGAAAGGTGCAGAGATGATGCGTTCTTTCAAACCAGACGTGATCCTGGCGCTGGGCGGTGGTTCACCAATGGACGCTGCGAAAATCATGTGGGTTATGTACGAACATCCAGAAACTCATTTCGAAGAACTGGCAATGCGTTTCATGGACATCCGTAAACGTATCTACAAGTTCCCTAAAATGGGCGTGAAAGCTGACCTGGTATGTATCACTACCACTTCTGGTACTGGTTCTGAAGTTACTCCATTCGCGGTAGTAACTGACGACCTGAACGGTGGCGTTAAATACCCACTGGCTGACTACGAGCTGACTCCAACCATGGCAATCGTTGATGCGAACCTGGTTATGAACATGCCTAAGTCTCTGTGTGCGTTCGGTGGTGTTGACGCAGTAACTCACGCTGTTGAAGCTTATGTTTCTGTACTGGCTAACGAATACTCAGACGGTCAAGCGCTGCAAGCTCTGAAACTGTTGAAAGAATACCTGCCAAGCAGCTATGCGAATGGTTCTAAAGACCCAATCGCTCGTGAAAAAGTGCACAATGCTGCGACCATCGCTGGTATCGCGTTTGCTAACTCTTTCTTGGGCGTGTGTCACTCAATGGCTCACAAACTGGGTGCTGAGTTCCACATTCCTCACGGTCTGGCTAACGCGCTGTTGATTTCAAACGTTATTCGTTACAACGCGAACGACAACCCAACTAAACAGACTGCATTCTCTCAATACGACCGTCCACAAGCACGTCGTCGTTATTCAGAAATTGCTGACCACTTGGGCCTGACTTCTTCTGGCGACCGTACCGGCGTTAAAGTTGAAAAACTGCTGACTTGGTTAGATGGTCTGAAAGCTGAATTGGACATCCCTGCTTCTATCCGTGAAGCTGGCGTGAACGAAGCTGCGTTCCTGGCTAAAGTTGACCAACTGGCTGTTGAAGCGTTCGATGACCAATGTACTGGTGCTAACCCACGTTTCCCATTGATCTCTGAACTGAAACAGCTGTTGCTGGACTCTTACTACGGTCGTGCTTACGCTCCAGAAGCTGTAACCATGGGCGAAGAAGTTAAAGAAGCTAAAAAAGACGAAGGCAAAAAGAAAAAATAATTTCTGATGCTGTTATCCCTGTCGATAGATAGGGATAACTAAAGTCAAAGCTTCATAAAAAAGCCTTCATTTTGAAGGCTTTTTTCATTTCTGCACATTGTCCGCTTTAGTGAACTATTTTTTGCAATACCCCTGCTGCTGTAAATAATTCAGCATGTAAGGGCGCGCTTCCCTACCCAAAATAGCCGTGATCTGACTTGACCAGCTTTGGTCCTTATTGTTGCTTGTGCGTGATGCATAATAAGCCCGCATTTGGTCATCATATTGCGCCAGCAGTGTTTTGTTCAGCGGTTGATAGCGGTTTTCATGCACAACCAATGCACGCGGTAAACGAGGTTTAACCTCTGGGTCTTGTGCTGGATAACCTAAACACAAACCAAAAAGAGGAATAACCAGTTCTGGCAAACCTAATAATTCACCAATTTCTGCCGGATGATTTCGTACCGCACCAATATATACCCCACCCAAGCCCAGTGATTCTGCAGCCACCAGCGCATTTTGTCCCATCATGGCAGCATCCGTAGCACCAATGAGTAACTGCTCAACGAACCCTGTTTTGGCATCGGAAACAATTTGTTTATGACGATTAAAATCCGCACAAAAAAGTAGAAACTCCGCAGCGCCGGCTATGTATGCTTGTTCGGCAGACAACTGCATGATCTGAGCTCGTAACGTTTTATCCGTGATCCTAATAATCGATGCAGCCTGCAGAAAACTAGAACTCGGAGCTTGTTGCGCTGCAGCCAGAATTTCATCAAGTTGCTCCGCGGTGATCGGTTGGTCGGTATAAGCACGGATGGATTTGTGCGCTTTGATTTGAGTAATCGTCGTATTCATGACATGTTCTCGTTGTTGAACTAGAAAAATTTTATGAATGTTATGTATAACGGATCACGGATTCATCGAATCCAGCTGTTGTTGATATGACTTAAATGAGAATAGATTATCGGTATGTTTATAATCGATATACTATTAGTTTGAAAATAAGCAAAGTAAGCGGTGAACAGCATTTATGATTAAAACTTATGTTTTAGAAATTGAAAGTCATAGTGAACTGTTGTCTTCACTCCGCGCCTTTTGCTCGCAACACAATATCACTGATGAACAACAAACTCTGATACAAGCATTCACTTGCCTGACGCAAAAAACGGCCGTAGCAGGCATCATTAGTGCTATTCAAACAGTATTACCCAACGCAAAAATTATCGGCACATCCACCGGTTCATGGATCGCAGGCCAACGTTATAGCTCTCAACACACCATCTTACAATTCTGTGTCTTTGAACATAGTCAGGTAAAAACATTACTGATACCAATATGTCAGGATAATTTATCCGAATTAGCTAAGTTGATAGACCAGCGTTTGGTGAGTGAAAATACTCGCTTAATGCTGTTATTTTCCAGCCCTTCGATTCAGCAAGCCGGTTTTCTGCTGGATGAACTTTGCTTGTTAAACCCGGATGTCGTTTTAGCCGGTGGCTATTCATCTCAGGGATCAACATCTGAGCCACCATTACAGTTCACAGAACACGGTATTGCCGATCAAGGTATCGTATTAGCCTCGATATCATCATCCCAATTATATTTATTTAACAAATATGCCTTTGGTTGGAATGGGATAGGCAAACAACTCACACTGACGTCGGTGCAGTACAACCGAGTATTTACCATCGACCATCAACCAGCACAGGATATCTACGCTAAATATCTTGGTGCTGAAGTAGCAGCCTGTTTATCAACGGCCATGGCCGATTTTCCACTGTATCAAATACAAAATGGTGTCACGCTGTCCCGCAATCCACGAATTTTTCACGCTGACGGGTCAATTACTTTTGATGGAAAGTTATTGGAAAACAGCAAGGTACAATTTGCGTTCTCAGATCTGCCGAATATCGCCAAAGAATCACGCTATCTATTATCGCAGTTGCCATTAGCACATGCTGAAGCAGCCTTTATCTATTCTTGTGCCGGACGACTCGACTACCTGAAAGAGAATGTTCAGTCAGAGCTGGAAATATTCCAGGATCACCCGAATATAGCTGGCTTCTTTTCTTATGGTGAATTTTTCCATCATAAGCAAAGTGCACATATTCTGGGGCATACCTTAACCTGTTTGTTGATGTCAGAATCCGCGCCGTTAAGCATGCAAAAACCGATCGAAAAATGGAAACTACAAACCAATTTGCAACAATCCGGTCTGTACCATTTATTTCGTACCACCAGCAATGAACTGGATCAGGTCAATAATTCACTACAAGATGAAATTAACCGACAGACAAAAACCATCTATGATCAGCTCTATTTTAAGAAACTGACCGGGTTACCCAATCGTAATCATCTGTTGCGTGATCTGACTTACAACCAAGATTTTTTTCCCCGACATTTAGCTATCCTGGATATTCTATCGTTCAGTGCGATTAACGATTTTTATGGTATTGATACTGGCGACCATGTACTCAATAAAGTAGCTGCCCGAATTCAAAATCAGGTTCCGGTCACTACCACTCCCAGCTATCGTTTGTATCATCTGACTGGTGGGCAATACGCCTTAGCAGCCACTAATCATATTCAGGAAACTACGTTTACCGATACGATTAATGATGTGCTGGATGATTTTAAGCATGCAGATATTGAAGTAAGACAAGATCGCTTCAGCATTCAGTTTTGCACCGGTATCAGCTCCCGCCCGGAGAAATGGCAGGAAAATGCCACACCACTGCTGACACGCGCAGATAAAGCGCTGATACAAGCCAGAAAAGAACATTCAAGTATCGTGTTTTATCATAAGGATCTGCCCATTTTGCAAGAAATGGAATCTAACCAGATCATGACCAAAAAGGTTAAACGAGCGATACAAAACGATCAGCTATGGGTGCAATATCAACCTATTTATCATGCAAATAACAACACCATCAGCCATTTTGAATGCCTGATCCGTCTCTTTGATGAAGAAAGCAAAGTTGTACCGCCGAATGAATTCATTCATGTCGCGCAAAAAGCCAATTTGTATCCTGAAATCACCAAAAAAGTGCTGACCGAAGCTGTAAAAATGATCAAGTCCACCGCACACAGTTTTGCGGTGAATCTCAGTGCTCATGATTTTACCAATTCCGATACACTAAATTATATCGACAGCATCCTGGCAGACCGTTCAATAGCCCAGCGTCTGATTTTTGAGATTGTGGAAACAGAAAGCATGGGTGACTATGAATTGGTTCGAGCTTTTCAAAAACGGATCGCTCTCGCGGGAGCATCGTTGGCAGTAGATGATTTTGGTTCCGGTTATTCCAACTACTCACATTTGGCGCATCTGGGTGCAGGTCATCTAAAAATAGATGGCTCATTAATCAAAGAGTGTCATCTCGATCCGCTTATTCTTGATATCGTTGAATCAATCGTTACTTTTTCTAAAAAAATTGGCGTCAAAACCGTTGCCGAATATGTTTGTAACGTCGAGTTAGCACAGATCTGTCGACGTCTTAAAATTGATTATCTGCAAGGTTATTACCTCTCACCGCCAGTAAGTGAAGCTGATTTACTTCGGTTACTTTCATCACAAGCCTTACGATTATGATGTAATAAATTGCGATTTAGCTGACAGGAATGCAGCTAAATAGATAAATGGATCGCGCTTCTGTGTTTGTAGATCAGAAACTCGCATTCATTTACTCATTCTCATTTTATACTCAAGAAAATACCCGATATGAGAAATCAGCATGCCGCTAAATGTATTGATCTGTGATGACTCAGGTTTTGCCCGTAAACAGCTGGCCAGAGCATTACCGTCTGACTGGAATGTAAATATTCACTTTGCTGGCAATGGTCAGGAAGGATTAGAGCAAATATTGTCTGGTCATGGTGATCTGGTATTTCTTGATCTGACCATGCCAGTGATGGATGGTTATCAAGTGCTACAGGCAATTAAAGATGAAGCACTGAAAACAAAAGTCATCGTTGTTTCCGGTGATATACAGCCCGAAGCTCATGCGCAAGTGATGCAACTCGGAGCATTATCTTTTATCAAAAAACCCTGCTCCTCCGAAGATATTGCCTCTTTATTGAAGGAATTTAATCTCTATCAGCCAGGCGGCGAATCAACTGCCCTCGCCGAGCAAACACTAAACCTGAGCGTGGAGGTTCGCGATGTCTACCAAGAATTGGCTAACGTCGCGATGGGGCAAGCAGCAGATCTGTTAGCCCGGATGTTAGGCCAATTTGTTATTTTACCAATCCCAAACGTGAATGTGCTGGAAGTCAGTGAATTACATATGGCGCTGAACTCCGCATCGGGTGAAAGCACCCTATCTGCGGTATGTCAGGGCTTTATTGGTGCTGGTATTGCCGGTGAGGCGTTAGTTTTATTCCATGACTCCAGCTTTACCGACTTAGCCAAGCTGATGAAATATCAAGGCGTACTGGATCGGAATGCCGAACTGGAATTGCTGATGGATATGTCTAACGTCTTGATTGGTGCTTTCTTGCGTGGTTTTGCGATGCAACTGGATGTGCCATTTAATCAGGGACATCCGGTGGTGCTTGGGCAGCACCGTCCTGTTGAAGATTTAATTAAAGCAAATCAGCATCGCTGGCGCAGAACACTGGCGATCGAAATTAACTATAAAATCCGTGATCATCAGGTGCAGTGCGATTTGCTGCTATTATTTACTGAAGATTCACTCCAGTTCATGAATCATAAGATCATGCATCTGCTCTAGGAGGCAACATGGATATCCGTGAATTCCATTGGCTTGCCAATATTATTCAAGCGTTAGACGTTGGACTGGTGGTCATCGATCTGGAAAATCGGGTACAGATCTGGAATGGCTTTATGGAAAGTCACAGCGGGAAACTGAGCAGTGAAGTTAAAGATCGGGATTTGTATGATATTTATCCAAACCTCGATCAAGCATGGTTAGAACGTAAGCTGGCGATGGTTCAAACGCTGAATACCCGGGCTTTTATCTCATGGGAACAAAAACCTTATTTATTCCGTTTTTCTAACTATCGCCCCATCACGGGCAGTGCAGAATTCATGTATCAGAACGTCACTATTATGCCGCTACCTGACTTCACCGGTAACGTGCAGCATATTGGATTGTTAATATATGACGTAACGGATGAAGCACTTGGGCGCCAGCTCCAAAGCAATCATTTGACTGACACATCACAATCTATCAGCAAAACCGAATAATCACTTCGTTTTTTCCTGCTAACGACGATAAAGACAGACTGCTAGACTCTATTGTGGTCTGTTTTATTGCTCTCTTTAACTGGATACCCCTATGTTCGAATGGATTGCTGATCCCTCAGCATGGGTAGCGCTGGCTACCTTAACACTGCTGGAAATTGTATTAGGTATAGATAACATCATTTTTATTTCAATTCTGGTCGGGAAATTGCCGCCTGAACAACGCCAGCGTGGTCGAATTTTAGGTTTAGGCGGCGCCATGATCACCCGCATCCTGCTGCTACTTTCTTTAGCTTGGGTGATGCGACTAACCGCTCCGCTGTTTACTATCATGTCGGAAGCCATTTCAGGCCGGGATTTAATTCTGATTATTGGTGGTCTATTCCTGATCTGGAAAAGCACCCATGAAATTCACTCTAGCCTAGAAGGTAGTGCTGAAGAACATCATGATAGTCAGAAAAAAGTCAGTTTTCTTTCTACCCTGCTGCAGATTGCCATTCTAGACATTGTGTTCAGCCTTGATTCCGTCATCACCGCTGTTGGCATGGCTGATCATGTCCCTGTTATGGTATTGGCTATCGTGGTTGCTGTTGGTGTCATGATGTTTGCAGCCAAACCGATTGGCGACTTTGTTGATGAAAATCCAACATTGAAAATTCTGGCACTGGCGTTTTTGATCATGGTCGGGATGGCACTGATTGCCGAAGGTTTCGATCTGCATATCTCGAAAGCCTACATCTATACCGCAATGGCCTTCTCACTGATTGTGGAAATGCTCAATATCAAAATGCGTAAGGGTATTGAAAAACCAGTGCATCTGCACAAAACATTTGAAGAAGAGAACCAGTAATTTCTCGGCATACTTCACTGCGACTAGTTAGTCCTAGAAACGAAAAGACCGCCCAACGGCGGTCTTTTTACATATGGATAACTGTTATTTCAGTTTTGGTGTTTCTGTAACTACATCAAAATTTTGGCCGCGATGACGCAGCAAATGATCCATCAGCACTAATGCCAGCATTGCTTCGGCAATTGGTACCGCACGAATGCCAACACAAGGATCATGACGACCACGGGTTACCATCTCGACTGCGTTGCCTTGTTTATCAATCGTTTCACCTGGCACCATAATGCTGGAAGTTGGTTTCAGCGCTAACCCCACCACAATCTCCTGACCACTGGAGATGCCGCCTAAAATGCCACCCGCATGATTACTTTGGAAACCTTCAGGTCGCATAGGGTCGCGATGTTCTGAACCATGTTGTTCAACCACGGCAAAGCCATCACCGACCTCAACACCTTTTACCGCATTGATGCCCATCATGGCATGTGCGATATCCGCATCGAGACGATCAAATACCGGCTCACCTAAACCAACCGGCACACAAGTCGCCACTACCTTCAATTTTGCACCGATAGAATCGCCCTGTTTTTTCAGATCACGCATGAACGCATCCAACTCATCCAATTTATCCGGATCAGCAAAGAAAAACGGGTTAGTCTCAATGATTGATTTATCGAAACGTTCAGCTTTGATCGGGCCGAGTTGGTCCAGATAACCAAAAATCTCAATGCCGCAGTGTTCTTTCAGATATTTTTTCGCAATTGCACCCGCAGCAACCCGCATCGCGGTTTCACGAGCAGAAGAGCGACCACCACCACGGTAATCTCGGATCCCGTATTTCTGATGGTAGGTATAATCCGCATGCCCCGGACGGAATACATCTTTAATATCAGAATAATCTTTGGAACGCTGATCGGTATTTTCAATTAACAGACCAATCGACGTGCCGGTAGTTTTACCTTCAAAGACACCAGATAGGATCTTAACTGCATCATCTTCACGACGTTGGGTCGTAAAACGCGAAGTACCTGGTTTACGACGATCCAGATCGCCCTGCAAATCGGCTTCTGTTAATGCCATGCCCGGAGGACAACCATCCACAATTGCGCCTAAAGCCAGACCATGGCTTTCGCCAAAGGTAGTGACCCGAAATAATTGTCCGAAAGTATTACCAGCCATAATGTCCCTACTAACTTAATGCTTGTGTGAATAACGGTTGGTATTGATCCAGCTGTGCTTTGGTCAACACAAACACGCCGTCACCACCCTGTTCAAATTTAATCCATTCAAATTCGACTTCCGGAAACAGTGCAGCCAGATGCACCATACTGTTCCCTACTTCCACCACTAATACACCATTATCTTTCAGCAATGCACCCGCTTCTGCCAGAATTCGGCGTACCAGATCCAAGCCATCATCACCGGCGGCTAACGCCATTTCCGGCTCGTGATGAAACTCTTCCGGCAGATCTGACATATCTTCCACATCGACATACGGTGGATTAGAGACGATCAGATCATATTTATCACCATCCGGCAGTGCATCAAACAGATCAGAACAGATCGGGATCACCTGCCCCAGCATGCCGTGCATTTCAATATTCATCTCACAAACAGCCAACGCATCTTCGGAGAGATCCAATGCATCCACTTCCGCCGCCGGAAACGTATGTGCCATGGCAATTGCGATGCAGCCAGAGCCGGTACACAAATCCATGATCCGGGTTGGTTCATGCTGTAACCAAGGTGCAAAGCGCTTATGGATCAATTCCGCAATCGGTGAACGTGGGATCAACACGCGCTCATCCACGTAAAACTCCATACCGGCAAACCAGGATTTATTGGTCAGATATGGCGCTGGCACGCGCTGTTCAATCCGTTGCTGGATCAAGCCAGCCAGATGTGACCGTTCAGTGCGAGTTAAACGGGACTGACGCAGATCGCTATCAATGACCGGAGGTAAATCTAACGCGGGCAATAACAATTGAATTGCTTCATCCCAGCTATTATCAGTACCATGTCCGTAAAATAAGCCCGCAGCATTAAACTGGCTGACGGCCCAACGCAGCATGTCATTGAGGGTTCTGAATTCGTCGATGACCTCATCAACATTGATATTATCCAAATGCGCCTCCGGTTAATCCGGTTGTCACGTTCGCTGCACACTGTTGTTTAGTATATCAGGCATGACTGACCGAATTATGAGCAAAAAAATAGTACTGGAAGACCAGGATGTCAGCCTCTTTCGGGAGGCGATAACAGGTGCCCGGCAAATAAAGCAGGATACCATACGTTTGCAGTCTCCGGCGATCAAGCAGAAAGCACAAATCCGGGAAATTCGTGAAGCCCAGCAGGCGCAACACTATTTTTCGGATGAATATGAGCCGCTATTAAGTCAGGAAGGCCCTGTTAGATATGTGCGCTCCGATGTCTCGGCTTATGAGGCGAAGAAACTACGCCGTGGTGATTACATTCCAGACATGATGCTTGATTTACATGGTCTGACGCAGCAACAAGCCAAATTAGAACTCGGTGCACTGATTGAAGCCTGTCGGCGTCAGCACATCCGTTGTGCTTGCGTGATGCATGGTCATGGAAAAAATATTTTGAAGCAGAAAATACCGTTATGGCTGGCTCAGCATCCCGATATTATGGCATTTCATCAGGCGCCCAAACTCTGGGGTGGCGACGCTGCAATATTGGTGCTGATTGAGCAAAATATCTAAATAAAGCATTCAGGCAGAAGATCAGGCTGCCTTTTTCGTGATCTCCGCAATTTTAGTGTTCAGTTCCTGTACTGTTGCTCGATGTACTGGATCAGCTTCAACCGGCATAACTACTTTGCCATTTTCAAATTCATAGCCACCACGCCCATGAATGTATAAGCGACCGCGGAAAAAAGTTCTGACATATTTGGCGATTAATGCCGGAAAATACTTTTTGAAAATGCGCACAGTCCACCTCCGAATTGCAATTTACCCTCTTATATTGAGTATAGTCGGGGCAGCAATACCGCAATTCAATGAAGCGGTGGAACAGAAAGACTAAAGTTAGAGACTGTGCACAAATTAGAAATTATCAACGAACGGTGTGTGGCCCTTCCAGCCAATCGAGCCGCCCTTTGCCATCCACCAGCGTCACACCTGCCATGCCCGACGTCACAAACATCGGCGGCACAGCATTGGCACACAAATCGTTCACTATGTAACCAACCAAAGGTAAATGGCTGATTATTAATACATATTCATCATCCAGTGCACGCAAATAGTCTGTCACCACTTCGGAGCGACCATAGGGGACGAGATCATGAACATCTTCAATTTGTGCAGGAGCAGGTAAACAAGCTTGAATTGCTTCCCATGTCTGCTGGGCACGTAAAAATGGGCTTACCAACACACGGTCAATTCGTGGCAACTGCTCTGCCACCCATTCCGCCATTCTGATCGACTGTTTACGGCCTTTATCAGTTAATGGACGCAGATCATCACGCCCAGCCTCGTGAGCAGCTTCACCGTGGCGCATTACAATAATCTTCATTCAATTAGCCTTTAATGTCCCTATTAATACAAATACTACTGCCTTCGAATCATGGAAACAATCAACATGTTATGGAAACGGTTTGCACGTTCTTAAAATAAGGGCCGATAATATAAAGATATCTTCTCCATGGCAGATCTTATGCAAATATACCGTGCACCTGATGACAGATGTAATTACCGCTATCTTGAGCTGTCTAATGGGTTGCGAGTGTTATTGATCCATGACCCGGTGGCAGAACGCTCTGCGGCCTCGCTGGCAGTCAACTGTGGGCATTTCGCTGATCCGCCTGAACGTCAGGGAATGGCGCATTTTCTTGAACATATGCTGTTTTTGGGCACCGAAGCTTTCCCGCACCCCGGTGAATATCAAGCCTTCATTTCACAGCATGGCGGCAACCATAATGCCTGGACAGGCACAGAGCACTCTAATTATTTCTTTGATATAGCCACCGAATTTTTCGAAGAATCATTACATCGTTTTTCACAATTTTTTATCTGCCCGACCTTCAATGCCTCGCTGGTCGATCGTGAACGACATGCCATTGAGTCAGAATATCGCATGAAAATCAGCGATGATGTTCGTCGCTGCTATCAAGTACATAAAGAGACGGTTAACCCTGAACATCCGTTTAGTAAATTTTCCGTCGGCAACCTACTCACCTTGCACGATAGTACGGAAGGCTCGTTGCGCGAAGAGGTCAAAACCTTTTTTGCGCAGCATTATAGCGCCGACAAAATGGCACTGGTCGTACAATCCGATTGGTCTCTTGATCAGCAAGAGCAAACCATACGCCAATTTTTCCCAGCCATTGAGCAAAATAAGGTCATTACCCCGCCGATATCGGCACCGCTTTATCGGGAACAAGATCTTCGCCTGAGAATTCAGATCAAGCCGATGAAAGAGCTACGTCGCTTATCGGTAAGTTTTGCATTACCTAACGTCGATGCTTATTACCCAACTAAACCACTGACCTATATCAGCCATTTACTTGGTTACGAAGGAAAAGGCAGCCTATTCGGTTACATGAAACGACAAGGCTGGATCACGGCACTTTCTGCCGGTGGCGGGAACAGTGGCTCCAATTTCCGCGATTTTCAGGTGAATTTCTCACTGACCCCGAAAGGGCTGGAACACGAAACTTCGATCATCGAACATCTGTTTAGTTTTTTGCGCTTAATTGCCGAACAGGGCATTGAAAGCTGGCGTTATGAAGAAAAAGCGTCGCTGCTAAAAATTATGTATGAGATACAGGAGCATCCTCGCCCGCTCGACAATGTCTCTCACCTGTCGATGAACTTATTTCATTATCCTCCCGCAGAGGTCGTGCGCGGCGATTATTTGATGACCTCGCTCGATGCTAATGAAATCAAGAGCATGTTAGCGTTTATGACGCCAGATAATATGCGGATCACCTTGGTTGCGCCGGAAGTTGACACCAATCAGACGGCAAAATGGTATGACACCCCCTATCAGGTTGAGCCAATAGAAAATGCGTGGTTAAGCGTCTGGCGGAATGTGGGGTTACCCGATGCCAAACGCTATCACTTACCAGAGCCCAACCTTTTTTTGCCCGATCGATTAATAGCGCGGATTAATCCTGCACCTAAAGCGATTCCCACTCGATTGATCCATCGGGCCGGTTTGCGAGTATGGCACCTGCATGACGATTCGTTTGCCAGCCCTAAAGCCAGCTTGTTTATTGCAGTAGACAGTGAACATGCCGTGGTGTCGCCCTATCACATTGCCATGACACGCTTGATGGTGGAATTGTTACTCGACCATCTGAATGAATTTACTTATCCGGCTGAGATCGCCGGCCTGAATTACAATATTTATGCCCATCAGGGCGGTTTCACTATTCAACTGAGCGGATTTAGCTGTCGTCTTTATCATCTGCTGGAATTGCTCCTGAAAAATCGCACCGCCGGCCATTACAAACCGGAACGCTTCTACGCTATTCGTGAACAATTATTACGTAATTGGCGCAATCAGAATAAGGGCCGCCCGATTGCCCAGCTATTCAGTCAGCTAACCAGCTTATTGCAACCAAATAATCCGCCGGTGGAAGCACTAATTCCCTATTTAGAAGTGGTTGAACCCGCTGAGTTACCTCAATTTATGCGTCGGTTATTTCAGGCGGTACATCTGGAAGTATTGGCGCACGGTGACTGGCTGGAAGATGAAGTGCGGCAAGTTGCCGGTTTATTAGAGCGGCAAATTACGCCAAACAGTTTACCGAGTCGGGAAACCCGCCGTCGGTTAGTGGACATACGCAAAGCTGGAACATTGCTCTATGAATGCAACTGTCATCACCATGACTCCGCGTTGCTACTTTATTATCAATCACCGGAAAAAGACGCCAACAGCATTGCTTGCTACACATTAGCCAACCATATCATGTCGTCACCGTTCTTCCATGACCTGCGCACACAACAGCAATTAGGTTATGTGGTCGGCACAGGCAATCTGCCGCTCAATCGACATCCAGGGTTAGTGTTCTATATTCAATCCCCGGTGATGGCTCCTGATGGCTTATTGGCGGCGATAGAGCTGTTTATCGATGCCTTCCATATGCAGTTATTGGAAATGACAGAACAAACCTGGCAGAGCAATAAACAAGGGCTACTCAGCCAATTGACCGAGGCCGATGCCAACTTACGGGCGCGCAGTCAACGACTATGGGGCAGTATAGGCAGTCGAGATTTTTCTTTCCGCCAAAGAGAAAAAGCGGCAGCCGCATTGATGGAAATATCCCGCGCAGATTTTATCCGCTTTATTCGTTCTTTACGTTCATCGTTGGCAGACAGAGTGGTGATGTATAGTCAGGGAGAGGCGCATCAGAGCGATGATAATGTCATGGAAGGCGTGCACATCGATTATTTAGCCGAGTTTCAGCAAACTTCAGCACAGTTTCAGTCAATCTAAATTCTTGATCGATTTTAACTGCGCTGAAATCAGATAAATCAGCGTTGTGCCTGCGAAAACAAACGGAAGAAGTTTTCGCTGGTCTGCGCTGCCAGTGTTTCGACTGTCACCCCACGCAGTTCAGCAATGAATGCCGCAACATCAGCAACATAAGCTGGTTCATTCTGATGACCTCGATGTGGCACTGGTGCCAGATAAGGTGAATCCGTTTCAATCAGCAAGCGATCAGCCGGGATCTGACGAGTTACTTCGCGTAATGCATCGGCATTGCGGAACGTGACAATACCAGAAATAGAAATATACATTCCCAGCGCCAATGCGGCTTGCGCCATTGGCCAATCCTCAGTGAAACAATGCAGCACACCACCCGCTTCGCCCACACACTCTTCCCGTAAAATCGTCAGCGTATCTTCTTTGGCATCACGGGTATGCACAATGACCGGCTTTTTCAGCGCACGGGAAAGACGGATATGTTCGCGAAAAGCTTGCTGCTGTTCCGCTTTATTGTCCGTGCTGTAGTAATAATCCAGCCCAGTTTCACCAATCGCCACCACCCGCGGATGAGCAGCCAATTCGCGTAACTGTTCACTGCTCCATGCTGATTCCAGATCCAACGGGTGCACACCACAGGAAGCAAACACATTCGGGTAAGGTAATACCGACTGCAACATGGCCGGAAATGCTTCCAGTGTCACCGAGACAGATAAGAAATGGCTCACGCCTCGTTGCTGCGCTTTCTGTAATACATCAGCTAAATCATGGTGTTTTTTGTCATAGTCGAGACGATCAAGATGACAATGAGAATCAACGAACACGGGTTATTCCTTGGTAAAAAGTTGATCAAGCCAGTCAGCAAACAGTATGGAAGGAACCGCTGATGGCATATCCTGCAGTGATTGTTTCAAGAGTAGTAACTGCTGCAAACTACCTAATAAGATCTCAGCCGGGCGAGCCGCCAAAAATGACAACAAATTCGCATGATCAGCAAATTGTAGTTGTTGCATGGTAACACCCTGCTGCAACTTCAAGGCATCCAGCAATAAACGACTCAGCCATTCAAATGAGGTTGGCATCGCCGACACCCAACATTTAGTCAGGGCAGTGATAGTCCAGGATTGCTGTCGGTATAGTTCCAACGCGCTAATGACCGCTTGGCGCTGCTGTTCACCCCCGTCATTCAGGTACATCAGCGTGCGCAGTGGCGCACCTTGGTTCATCTGTAATAATGCTGGCGTAATAGTTTGAGTGGGTGATTGTTGCTGCAACCAAGTCAATGCTTGCTGTTCTTCTGCCTGTAACGTCCAAACCTGACAACGACTCACGATGGTCGGTAGCAGTTTCATTGCAGAATCAGTCAACAGCAGTAATAAGCTATTCCCCGGTGGCTCTTCTAACGTTTTTAGCAACGCATTTTCTGCCGCTTCCGTCATGCGTTCGGCTTGCAGAATGATCGCGACTTTACCGCGGCCAAGCTGCGGACTATTCATTAACTGCGCCGACAATTGCCGGATCGTATCTACCCCAATCGATTTAGCATCATCCGCACCGTAGATATGCCAATCGGGATGCGACTGCTGTTTCGCTAATAAACAGGCATGACAGTGCCCACAGGGTGCATTTTGCTGCAACTTTTCACACAAAAATAGCGAGGCCCACTGGGTCGCTAACGCTGATTTACCAATACCTGTTGGCCCAACCAGTAAAAAAGCATGTGGCAGGCGTTTACTCGCAAAAACTTGCTGGAAACGCGCCCAGTATGGCATCAGCCACGGGTACATAGCGCCTGCTCCAGCACAGTATTAATGGCAATCTGCACTTGTTGCGGCGATTGTGCCGCATCAATGATATGTATGGTTGGATCTTGCTTGGCCAATTCCAGATAACGCGCACGGGTACGCTGAAAGAATGCTAATGCTTCCTGTTCGATGCGATCTAATTCCCCTCGCTGTCTGGCTCGTTCCAGACCAATCGCCGGATCAATATCCAGATACAAAGTTAGATCCGGGGCAAAATCACCTAATACAGCCTGCTTGATTTGGTTGATCAGGGCGGCATCAATGCCGCGGCCACCGCCTTGGTATGCTTGAGATGAGAGATCGTGCCGATCACCGACAACCCATGTACCATTTTTTAAGGCAGGCTTGATCCGGTTTTCAACGAGCTGAACTCGCGCTGCATACATCAGCAATAATTCCGCCTGGATGGTCAGCGGTTCATCATGCACTTCTTTGACAATCGCCCGCATCTTTTCTGCCAGTGGCGTTCCCCCCGGTTCACGGGTTGTTTCCAACTGCGTAATGCCATGCTGACGCAACCAATCCAACACATAACTTACCGCGGTACTTTTACCAGCGCCTTCCAGCCCCTCAATGACAATGAACTTGCTGCTCATTTATTGCTCCAGCACATAGCGTTTCACCGCATGGTTATGTTCTGCCAACGTAGTTGAGAACTGATGTGCTCCGCCACCTTTAGCTACAAAATAAAGAAAATTGGTTTTATCTGGATGTAATGCCGCTTTAACCGCCTCTTTACCCGGCATCGCGATAGGTGTCGGTGGTAACCCCTCGATAACATAAGTGTTATACGGGTTATTATCCTCAAGATCACGTCGGTGAATATTGCCATCGTAATGATCTTTAACACCGTAGATAACCGTTGGATCGGTCTGCAATTTCATTTTTTTCTGCAACCGATTTACAAAAACTGAAGCGATCCGTGGACGCTCATCAACTTTCGCCGTCTCTTTTTCAATGATGGACGCCATGATCAAGGCTTGATATGGCGAATCGTACGGCAATGATGGATCTCTGCTTTTCCAGTTCTTATCCAGATAGTTTTTCATTTCATTATGCGCACGACGCAAGATATCCCGGCTGCTAGAACCTACCGTATAAGAATAGGTTTCAGGCATAAACCAGCCTTCAATATTTTCCTGCTCTATGTTCAATTCACGACGTAAACTATCTAAATCATCGATAGTCAGCGGTTTATCCAGATAAGGTGCTTTGCTCAGCGCTTGCAACCAATCATCTATGCGCAGCCCTTCGACCAGCGTTACTGAAAAGACCGCCTCTTTGCCGCTCACAAACAGCAACAACGCATGTTTTACATTCCAGCCTTTTTCAATTTTGTAAGATCCAGCTTTGATCTGGCTTAACTCAGGATGCAGTTTTAACCATACGACTGACCAAAAAGGCGAAACTGGCTCTGCTGCGAGATCCATCAAGACATCTTTCACTTTGCTACCTTTAGCCACCGTATAAAGCCGGGAATCGCCTTTCAGCAGCACTGAATCAAGTTGCTGCCATGATAAAGAGCCCCATACCGCAACCGCCAAAAACGCTAGGATCGCAGCGGAAGTAAAAATTCGAACTATTTTAGGCCAACGCTGCCAGCGCATTTTGCAACCGTTTAACAAAGCGATGATCTTGATATTTGACATCTTTTATTCCTGTAACTGGCACGACACCCATCAGCGCATTCGTGATCCAAACTTCATCCGCATCTAACAACGCAGGCAGCCTTGTAGAAACCGATGTTACTTCATATTGCCAGCTGTTCAGTTGCTGTATAACAAAGGCGCGCATCACACCACACACCCCAACCAGTTTCAAGTCAGGGGTAAAAATCTGTTCACCTTTACGCCAGAATATATTTGCTGTCACCGCCTCAACCACATGGTCTTGCCAATCCAGCACAATCGCTTCTGGTATGCCTCGCTCATCCAGCTCATTTTTTAACAACACTTGTTCCAAGCGATTTAACGTTTTCAATCCTGCCAGCATGGGCTGACAACCCAACCGTTGTTCCGCAATATCAAGGCTAATGCCAGCAAGTTGCCAGTCATGATAATGGATAGGATAAGGATGAGCAGAAACAATAATGGTCGGCGTATCACACCCTTGCGGGCTATAACCGCGCCCACCTGTACCACGGGTAATGATAATTTTACCGCATGCCTCGTCATCATAGTCGGTAGCTAACTGACAGCATTGCTCATAGAGCAAATCAAAATCAGGCAGCGGCAATTTGAGTCGCGCAGATCCTTCGCGCAATCGTGCAACATGATATGGCCACAGAACTGGTTTATGATTTTTCAGATACAGCGTGGTAAACAGACCATCACCCAGCGTTAACCCCCGATCCTGAGCTGAAACTGTTGTGGCAGATGTACCATTAACCAAAAGCATAAATTCGTCGCAAATAAAAAGGGCCTGATCGCAGTGTATCAGGCCCTCTTAAATAAGATCGAGCGTTAAACGCGTTTAAAAATCAGCGAACCGTTCGTACCACCGAAACCAAACGAGTTAGATAAAGCACACTCAAAATTACCTGGCTTAGCAACATTGGCAACCAGATCCAAATCGCACTCTTCATCCGGATTATCTAAATTGATAGTCGGTGGTGCAATTTGATCGCGCAGTGCTAATACAGTAATGATTGCTTCAATCGCACCAGCCGCACCCAACAGGTGACCAGTCATCGATTTAGTAGAGCTAACCATCACGTTATTCGCATGCGAACCAAACGTGCTTTTCACTGCACGTAATTCCGCTTTATCGCCTAATGGCGTAGAGGTACCGTGTGCATTGATATAACCAATTGCTTCCGGAGTAATACCTGCATCACGGATCGCATTCTGCATTGCTAATGCGGCACCACTACCATCATCTGGCGGAGCCGTCATATGGTGAGCGTCACCACTCATGCCAAAACCAATCAGTTCAGCATAAATCTTAGCACCACGTGCTTTGGCATGCTCATACTCTTCCAGAACCAACACACCAGCACCATCACCCAGCACAAAACCATCACGGTCTTTGTCCCAAGGACGACTAGCTTTTTGTGGTTCATCGTTACGGGCAGACAATGCTTTCGCAGCAGCGAAACCACCCATCCCCATAGGGGTTGAGGCTTTTTCTGTACCACCCGCCACCATCGCATCAGCATCACCGTATGCAATCATACGCGCGGCAAAGCCGATCGCATGTGTACCAGAAGTACATGCAGTAGTGATCGCGATGTTAGGACCACGCAATCCTTTCATGATAGACAGATGACCTGCCGCCATGTTGATGATGGTAGACGGAACAAAAAACGGACTCAGTTTACGCGGACCACCATTCATCAGACTGGTATGGTTTGATTCAATCAAACCCAGACCACCGATACCAGAACCAATGGTTACACCAACGCGATGCGCGTTAGCTTCAGTGATTTCAAGACCTGAGTCATCGAAAGCCTGAATACCAGCAGCCACACCGTACTGGATAAATAAATCCATTTTACGGGCGTCTTTTTTGCTGATGCCATGTTCTTCGGGATCAAAATTCTTCACCAAGCCTGCAAATTTAGTTGGGAAGTCCGTCGTATCGAAATGTTCGATGGAGGTGATACCACTTTGGCCTTTTAACAAGGTCTGCCAAGATTCTTCAGCAGTGTTACCTACGGGAGACAACATCCCCAGGCCGGTCACCACTACTCTGCGCTTTGACACAGGAAAGCCTCCGGGAGGAAAATACGGATGTTAAAACAAGAAACAGGAGCGTTAGAACCACGCTCCTGCTGTCAGGCGATTAGTCCTGATGAGAAAGGATGTAATCGATAGCAGCTTGAACAGTAGTGATCTTTTCTGCATCTTCATCAGGGATTTCAGTATCGAACTCTTCTTCCAGCGCCATTACCAGCTCAACGGTATCCAAAGAGTCAGCACCCAAATCATCAACAAAAGATGCTGCTGATTTAACGTCTTCTTCTTTAACACCCAGTTGTTCGATGATAATTTTTTTTACGCGTTCTTCGATAGTACTCATGACCCGATTTTTCCTTTAGAAATACGCAAATGCGTGTGTTGTCGTAGTGTATTCAATTGTTCATAGTTTGCAAGACTCTTGGGGGCTGTCGATTCAGGATTTTAGAGATATTCCTCTATTTTTCGCCGAAAACAGACCTCAATGACTCTTAAACCATGTACATACCACCGTTAACATGCAATGTTTCACCGGTGATATAAGCAGCCTCATCAGAGGCCAAAAATGCCACTGCAGAAGCAATTTCCTGAGCAGACCCCAAGCGGCCGGCAGGCACTTGACTCAGAATTCCGTTACGCTGTTCATCATTCAGAACATGCGTCATATCTGTTTCAATAAAACCGGGAGCAACAGCGTTTACTGTGATCCCACGGGAACCGACTTCACGAGCTAATGATTTGGTAAACCCTAACAAACCCGCTTTAGCTGCTGCATAGTTAGTTTGGCCCGCATTGCCCATTGTACCCACAACAGAGCCAATGCTAATGATACGGCCGTGGCGTTTTTTCATCATGCTGCGTAATACCGCTTTAGATAAACGGTAAACTGAGGAAAGATTCGTCTGGATGATATCATCCCACTCGTCATCTTTCATACGCATCAGCAAATTGTCACGCGTGATACCGGCGTTATTAACCAGAATATCAACTTCACCATATTTTGCTTTGATAGCATCAAATAATGCGTCAATAGAAGACTGTTCCGTTACGTTCAATACCAGACCAGCGCCAGCTTCGCCCAGATATTCACCGATAGCTGCAGCACCTGATTCGCTGGTTGCAGTACCAACAACGGTTGCGCCACGCGCAACAAATGTCTGAGCAATTGCTTTACCGATACCGCGGCTAGCGCCAGTGACCAGTACTACTTTACCTTGGAAACTCATTGTAATTCCTCTTACTGAACTTTGCTCAACGCATCTTGCAAACCGGCTACGTCGTTAATCGCACTACCGTCTACACGTTTATCAATTCGTTTTACCAGGCCTGACAATACTTTGCCTGGTCCCATTTCGATCTCAAAAGTGATCTCTTCGCTCGCCATTCTTTCCACAGTCTCAGTCCAACGTACCGGGCTGTATAACTGACGAACCAAGGCGTCTTTGATGGCAGCCGGATCAGTCACAGTTGCCACATCCGCGTTATTGATTACAGGGATAACAGGCGCTTTAACTTCCAGTTTATCTAATGCAATCGCCAACTCTTCTGCCGCTGGCTTCATCAACGCACAGTGAGAAGGCACACTAACTGGTAACGGTAAAGCACGCTTAGCACCAGACTCTTTCATCAATACATTGGCACGTTCAACGGCTTCTTTATGGCCGGCAATAACAACCTGACCTGGAGAGTTAAAATTAACCGGAGAGACAACCTGACCTTGTGCAGCTTTTTCACAATTGGCAGCAATAGAATCATTATCCAAACCGATGATAGCGGCCATTGCACCAACACCTTCCGGTACTGCGCGTTGCATAGCCTGACCGCGTAATTCCACCAGCTTAACCGCATCAGCAAAATTCAATGCACCGGCACAAACCAAAGCTGAATACTCACCTAAGCTATGACCCGCCATAACAGCTGGTGTCGCGCCACCTTGAGCCTGCCACAAACGCCACAATGCGACTGAGCTCGTCAATAAAGCTGGCTGCGTTTTCCAGGTTTTATTCAACTCTTCCGCTGGGCCTTGCATAACCAATTCAAACAAGTCATAACCTAATACCGCACTGGCTTCAGCGAAGGTTTCTTTAATGATTGGATAGGCCTCGGCCAATTCAGCCAGCATGCCAACGCTCTGAGAGCCTTGTCCCGGGAAGGCAATTGCAAACTTACTCATTTTTTATTTCCTTTCTTTCTCAATAACGAACCAAAGCTGAAC
This sequence comes from uncultured Tolumonas sp., assembly GCF_963676665.1. Lineage (NCBI taxonomy): Bacteria > Pseudomonadati > Pseudomonadota > Gammaproteobacteria > Aeromonadales > Aeromonadaceae > Tolumonas > uncultured Tolumonas sp. The sequence goes on along the minus strand of NZ_OY781371.1, from coordinate 244,813 downwards.
CCCAGGTAAAGCCGCCACCAAATGCTTCTAACAACAGCAATTGGCCACGCTTGATCCGGCCATCACGCACACCTTCATCCAATGCAATCGGCACTGATGCTGCAGATGTATTACCGTGACGGTCCAATGTCAGGATCACCTGATCCATCGACATACCCAATTTTTTGGCTGTCGCACTGATAATGCGCCAGTTAGCTTGATGCGGAACCAGCCAATCCAGTTCAGATTTATCGATATTATTCGCGTCCAGTGTCTGTGTTACCAACTCACTCAAGCGGGTAACAGCGACTTTAAATACGTCATTACCTTTCATATACATGTAGGCATTATCTGTATCTTCAGCGCCACGCTGCGCCTGTGGTAGTTTTAACAACTCACCATAGCGACCATCAGCGAATAAATGGGTAGATAAAATACCTTGCTCTTCTGATGCACCTAATACAACGGCGCCTGCGCCATCACCAAACAGAATAATAGTGCCACGATCATTAGGCTCGCAGGCGCGAGATAATGTATCTGCCCCAACGACCAGAATATGTTTTACATTTCCAGTGCGAATAAATTGATCTGCCACACTCAGCGCATAGGTAAAACCAGCACAAGCCGCCGCCAGATCAAATGCTGGGATACCAGGACGATCCAGCATAGCTTGTAATTCGCAAGCCGCTGCCGGAAACGCATTTTCAGCACTGGTCGTAGCGACAATAATCATATCCAGTTCTGCAGCAGAGATCCCTGCCGCGGATAACGCCAGTTGGGCAGCCTGAAAAGACAATGAGGCTACTGTTTCATTGTCTCCAGCAATACGGCGTTCCCGGATGCCGGTTCTTTCCACGATCCATTCATCACTGGTTTCGACCATACGCTCAAGATCTGCGTTAGTACGAACCTTTTCGGGTACATAGCTACCCGTACCAAGAATTTTACTGAACATAAAGTGAATTAGCGCTCGTGTGTGTGTTCTGCGATAAAGCGTTCTGAGATCCGACGAGGCAACTGTTGTTCGATCTCAGCCACTGCATGCAGAATGGCATTAGACAAAGCCCGCCGGTCGGCGCGCCCATGACTTTTAATTACGATACCATTTAGCCCCAGAAGACTGGCACCATTATAGTGGTCTGGATGCATTACTGACAAAGACGTTTGTATTCCATCAGTAGAATTTGGTTTATTTTTTGCCAAAAGAGAGCCATTAAGAGCCTTTAATTGGCTGTAAAAAAATCTAGCAATCCCTTCTGCCGTCTTTAATGCAATATTTCCGGTAAAACCATCGCAGACAATTACATCGGCTTGACCAGAGATCAGTTGATCACCTTCCAGAAAACCGATGTAGTTAAATTGATCATTTGCTGCCAGTAATTCCGCTGTTTCCTGCACCAGTTTACTGCCTTTAATAACCTCTTCACCTACATTTAATAAGGCAATTTTGGGAGAAGAAATAGCATGTACATGTTTTGCGACCAAATCACCCATACAGGCAAATTGCCATAACATCTCAGGCGTACAATTAACATTACACCCCAGATCAAGCATGACGGTATGTTGTCCACGAAGATTCGGCAGAGATGAACACAGCGCCGGGCGCTTTAAATGCGGCAACATAGTAATCACCCGCATCGCCATCACCATTAATGCTCCAGTATTACCGCCACTGACACAAGCCTGAGCTTGGCCCGATCGCACCAACTCCAGCATCACTCGCATAGATGAGTCAGTTTTGTTACGTAGAGCAATAACAGGTCGCTCCGCCATTGAGACAGATTGCGAAGTATGAATGAGCTGTAATCTAGGATGTGTGTCGAGGGAATATTGTTCCAGCAAGGGAACTAATTGAACTTGATCACCAACCAACAGAATGTTGATTTGCGGCAAAAGCAACAGTGCCTGCGCAGCGGCAGGCACTGTTTCGGAGGGACCGAAGTCCCCCCCCATGGCATCTAACGCAACCGTTAGAACTGACAAAAGGCAGATCTGCGTTTACAGAACTTAGATTACCTTTTTACCACGATAGTAACCATCAGCGGTCACATGGTGACGACGATGAGTTTCACCGCTAGTTGCATCAACGCTCAACTGCACTGCTGACAGCGCATCGTGAGAACGACGCATGCCACGACGTGAACGGGTTTTACGGTTCTGTTGTACGGCCATTGACCTTACTCCTAATTAACTTACTTGCGTTTCAAACTAGTTAGAACAGCAAATGGGTTTGGACGCTCATCAGCAGGGTCGATCTCACCCCACGTCATTTGCGCGCCTGCCATTGGACATTCCTCCAATGGGTGCATAGCCACGATCGGCAGACTAAGAATTAATTCATCCTCAATCAGCTCGTTAAGATCAAACTCGCCATTTTCATCAAGTTGAATCAACTCGTAAGATTCTGGCAGTTCATCCTCTATCGTGTTCCTCAAAAGAGGAGTATACGAAAAATCAGCCTTGCAGTGGTATTCAAATTCACCTGAACAACGCTGACACTCTACGATCAAAGTAACCGATGCAGTTCCCTGCATGACAACTAAGCCTTGAGGATCAGTGAAAAAGCTCAGATCAGCTTCAATATCACCAACAATTCCGTTCGAGGATTCGACCAGTCGCGTCATGTGCTTGGCTTCAACAATACCTTGATAATCAAGGCGTTTAGCGGCACAACGTACGGGGTCGATCTTTATGGGCAGTTTTACCTTTTGCATAAGGCGGGCATGATATAGATACCGCTCTCGATAGTCAAAGGAAAAACCATTCGATACCGTCTATTCGCTGATGAAGAGAGACTGCTACGGATGTGTGACATGATATGCTAATAACATCTTCTCATGTTTTGATGATTTTATGATAACACCTGATTTGATACTGGCATCGACCTCTGTTTACCGTCGGGCACTATTAGAGAAATTAGCTCTCCCCTTCCGTTTTGTCGCACCACATATAGATGAAACGCCAAAAACTGCGGAAGAGGCAATACAACTCGTACAACGTCTGGCATTAGAAAAAGCCCAGGCCGTAGCAAAAACAAACACCACTAGTTGGATTATTGGCAGTGATCAGGTTTGCACCATTAACGGAGAAATCGTTGGCAAACCCGGCTCCGTATCAGCCGCTATCGCACAATTACAAGCCGCATCAGGTCAGAAGATCAGCTTTTATACCGGCTTATGTTTGTTTGATGCAGCCTTAGATCGTTATCAGCTATTAGCGGAACCATTCCATGTACATTTCCGCACCTTATCATTATCGCAAATTGAACGGTATGTCAGCGCAGAAAAACCTTTTGATTGTGCCGGCAGCTTTAAATCAGAAGGGTTAGGGATCAGCTTATTCCAGCAACTGGAAGGCCGCGATCCAAATACCTTGATTGGGCTGCCGTTGATTGCTTTGGTGGATATGTTTGCAGCTTGGGGAGTTGAGTTACCATTATAAGATCAGCCCGAATTATCAGGCTGTGATCTGTATTATTGATGGAGGCTGCTGCCAGACAGTCGCTGGTGCAATTCGGCAACTGTATCAACGATAGCAACCGGCTGATGATGTTCTAACATTGCTTTATCATGCACGCCCCAGGTCACACCGATGCTGTCCATACCGATAGCCTGCGCCATCGCTAAGTCGTGCACTGAATCGCCAACCATCACAGCAGACTGTGGTGGCATGTTTAGTTCATCTAAAATTTGTTGCAGCATGAGTGGGTCTGGCTTTGATTTAGCCTCATCGGCACCCCGACGCGCACAAAACAGCGATGTCATGTCGGTTTCAAGCAATACACGTTCTAAACCATTGCGTGATTTACCGGTTGCAACGGCCAGCGATTTCCCACTTGCATACAGTTGCTGCATCATACGATCGATACCAGAAAATAACGGCGTCGGTGTATCATCAAGATGTTTATAGTAGTTACTATAATGCTGAATCAACGTTTTATGCTGCTCATCTGACGCTTGCGGAAACAGACGCTGCATCGACACTTGTAAGCTAAGTCCAATAATGTCTTTGACTGAACTGGCTGGCGGCACAGCTAGATGACTAGCCTGTGCCGCTTTTTGCATAGAGGAGACGATCCGACCGACCGAATCCATCAGCGTACCATCCCAGTCAAAAATGATGAGTTGATACTGTTTCATACTATTTTTCCAAACGATCTAATGCTGACTGCAACTCTTTATCGAGTGGCGCTTCAACCGACATTTCCTTGCCCGTTACTGGGTGTATAAATGTTAAACGATAGGCATGTAAGAATAAGCGGTGTAAACCGGCTTTTTTCACCTGTTCGTCAAATTCACGTTCACCATACTTATCGTCACAAGCAATTGGGTGCCCGGCATGCAATGTATGCACACGGATCTGGTGTGTCCGCCCCGTGATCGGGCTTGCCATCACCAAAGTGGCATGAGCAAATTTCTGCATGATCTGGAAACGGGTTTCAGAAGGTTTACCTTCACTATTTACCCGAACAATACGCTCGCCAGACTGAAGAATGTTTTTCAGCAACGGCGCATTCACGACTTTGACATGTGGCTGCCATTGTCCGCGCACCAAAGCCAGATATTGCTTGCGCATCGTTTTTACACGTAATTGTTCGTGCAAATGTTTCAGCGCACTGCGCTTTTTTGCCACCAACAACAGGCCTGACGTATCACGATCCAGACGGTGTACCAATTCCAGAAAACGACTTTCTGGCCTTAACGCGCGCAAGCCTTCGATCACGCCAAAGCTCAGACCACTCCCACCATGTACCGCTAAACCGGATGGTTTATTCAACACGATGATCGCATCATCTTCAAAGATGATTTGATGAGCCAATGCTTGCACTGAACCGAGTTTTGACGACGGCAGCTCATTCTCTTCGGCAACGCGAACAGGAGGAACACGAATTTCATCGCCAACACAGAGTTTATACTCAGGTTTAATGCGTTTTTTATTAACTCGCACCTCTCCTTTGCGCAAAATACGGTAAATGAGGCTCTTAGGAACCCCTTTTAGCTGAGTTTTCAAAAAGTTATCTATGCGTTGTCCATCTTGCTCAGCATCAATAGTGATGAACTGTACGCCAGGATTTGTATTATTCATGTGTTAATTCTAACTCAGCGATTGATGATTGTCGCAAACTCATTACAGCATGCCTTGCGTAGTTTCAGAGGAAAATGGAATAATGGAGCGATTTTCTATATAAAGCGTAAAGCTGATTGTTGTCTGTAGCTCGCTATCACAGAAAATCATCGATTCTTCACCCGCCCCCTTGTCGCAAGGGAGGAAACATGAATTCGCCTAAAAGTGCGCCTCACGCATGTATCCAACCGAGAGGTTGCTAACCACATGCCATTAAGACCCGAGGCCGGTAGTGTCTGTTTCGAGCAACTGTGAAGTACATAATAAAACAATTTACAAAAACAGAGATTTTAATGAAAAGAATGCTAATTAACGCGACTCAGGAAGAAGAGTTGCGCGTTGCCCTCGTTGATGGGCAGCGTATTTATGACCTGGATATCGAAAGCCCAGGCCACGAACAGAAAAAAGCCAATATTTATAAAGGTAAAATTACCCGGGTCGAACCGAGTCTGGAAGCAGCCTTCGTTGATTATGGTGCTGATCGCCATGGTTTCCTGCCGCTCAAAGAGATCGCCCGCGAATATTTTCCTGAAAACTATACCTTCCACGGTCGCCCTAATATCAAGGAAGTGATCAAGGAAGGTTTAGAAGTTATTGTTCAGATCGATAAAGAAGAGCGTGGCAACAAAGGTGCCGCGTTAACCAGCTTTATCAGTCTGGCTGGTAGCTATCTGGTGCTGATGCCAAACAACCCTCGTGCTGGCGGTATTTCTCGTCGCATTGAAGGTGATGAACGTACCGAACTGAAAGAAGCCATGAACGGACTGGAAGTACCAGCCGGTATGGGTTTGATCGTGCGTACCGCTGGTGTTGGTAAATCACAAGAAGAGCTGGAGTGGGATTTAAACATTCTGCTGAAACATTGGAATGCGATTAAAAACGCTTCTAGCAACCGCGCTGCACCTTTCCTGATCCATCAGGAAAGTAACGTTATCGTTCGTGCTATTCGTGATTATCTGCGCCGCGATATCGGTGAAATTCTAATCGACAGCGAAACTATTTTTGAGCGCGCGAAACAACACATTGAATTAGTTCGCCCTGATTTCCTGAACAGAGTAAAACTCTACAAGAGTGAAATCCCGCTTTTTACCCACTTCCAGATCGAAAGCCAGATTGAATCTGCTTTCCAACGTGAAGTGCGTTTGCCTTCCGGCGGCTCGATTGTTATTGATCCAACAGAAGCCTTAACTTCAATCGATATCAACTCATCTCGCGCAACTAAAGGCGGAGATATCGAAGAAACGGCACTGCAGACCAACTTGGAAGCAGCCGATGAAATTGCTCGCCAATTACGTCTGCGTGACTTAGGTGGTTTGATTGTTATCGACTTCATCGATATGACACCGGTACGTCATCAACGCGAAGTAGAAAACCGCCTGCGTGATGCAGTGCGTCAGGATCGTGCTCGCATTCAGTTAGGTCGTATATCTCGCTTTGGTTTGTTGGAACTGTCGCGCCAGCGCCTGCGCCCTTCATTAAATGAATCAAGTACCCATGTCTGCCCGCGCTGTAGTGGTCAGGGCTTTATTCGTGATAACGAATCACTGGCCTTGAGCATTCTGCGTTTAATTGAAGAAGAAGCATTAAAAGACAACACCGAGCAGGTTATTGCTCAGGTACCGGTTGATGTTGCTGCCTATCTGTTAAACGAAAAACGTCAGGCAGTATTAAAACTGGAACAACGTCATAACGTCCAGTTGCTGATCATTCCAAATACTCGTCTGGAAACACCGCACTTTGAAGTGTCACGCTTCCGTTCAGGTGAAGAAAGCGATGCACTCAGTTATGAATTAAAAACTGATGCGCCAGTGGAAGAATATCAGCCAAAACCACAGTTGATTATTACGCCAACTGAACAGCCTGCGTTACAAGGCTTTGCTGCACCAACTGTGCCGGCACCAACCCCTGTTACTCCGGCCCCGGCTTCTCCTGCGGCAAAACCAGCCTCTGAAGGTGTCTTATCACAACTGTTTAGCTGGATTGGTTCTTTGTTCAAATCACCAGCTAAAACGCCAGCTATCGAAGAACAAGAAACGACAAAGGAACGCCCACAGCAACCGCGTCGTCGTGATAACCGCAATAATAACCGGAAACGTAACACACCTTACGCTGGTCGTAATCGTGAAGATGAAGTTTCTGGTTCAGTGACGACTGATGAGAAAGCGCAAACCACGCAGACACGTCAACCACGTCGTCCTCGTCCTGAACGGACTGAAAGACCTGAGCGAACTGAACGTCCAGAACGAGTTCAACGCGATAACGCGGTAGAAAAAGAACCAACAGCGACCAGACCAGAACGGGCACCAAAAGAGCGTAAGCCTCGTAATGAAGTTGCAGCTCCAGGTGTTGAAGAACAGCAAGATGTTGCCCGTAAAGAGCAGCGCGTAGAAGAGCGCCGTGAACGTCGGAATACTCGCAGCAAAAAAGTGCGAGTGACTAATGAAACAGCTCAACCTGAAATCGTTGTTGATAAATCTGATGCAGAAACAGCAACTGAACAGCAAACTCGTACTCGTCGCCGCCGTAATAATACGGAACGCAATACAGAGAAAGATGTTCAGGAAACCGTTGCAGTAGAAACGAACACTGAAGCGACTACAACAACACCAGTAGTGGAAGCTTTGGTTGTTACTCCAGTAGCTGAACAATTACCGCCAACTACGCTTGTGACAACAGCTTCTGTTAGTTCTGAACAACCAGCTACGGCTGTTGAGAGTGCAGTGCCAGAAATTGCTGCAGACGCAGACACCGCTGTAATCCAGCAAGTTCAGGCTGATGTTGCCGCTAATAACGTGACGATCGCTGATGTCATCGTTCCTGTTGCTCTAGATACTGTTGAAGCACCTGTTGTTGCTGTAGTAGAACCAGTACAGGTAGTAGCTAAGGAAGTCGTAACAACTGAACCAGTTCCAGTTATTACTGCTGCTGTAACAGTAGCACCAGTAGCTAAAGCAGAAGTTCGAGGCGTTATTGCTCGCGTTCGCTTTGCGAATGCGGAAATGACTCGACCAGCGGAAACACCATTACCACCTGTGCCGCCAAAAGGTGATTATCCACCTTATCAGCGTAAACCAGTGAATGGTAGTGGACGTGCTGCCGGTACATCGAACCTGAAACAACAAGCGTCGGCCCCTGCAGGACGCCCTGCTGAAGCAGAGTAAGTGATGATCCCCATCGTTGTTACCAACGATGGGGATATTTTAGATGTATCTTTCCTTCTGCCCGCAAAACCCCGTCATTATTACTACCCAAACAGCCTCGATTAATGGTATATTTTTGACTAAAATCAAAAATCAAATAGCGTCGAGATGATCCAGGACAAAGCAAAAGCAAAAAGACCTCCATCATGTGGCGGAACCATTCACTGTCAAGATTGCAGTATTAGCCAACTCTGCATCCCTTTTTCGCTTAACAGCTCCGAGTTAGACCTTCTCGACTCCATTATCGAACGCAAAAAACCAATTCAGAAAGGCGAAACGCTTTTCAAAGCTGGCGACGAACTTAAATCCTTATTTGCCATTCGTTCCGGTACCGTTAAATCCTATACCATCACCGAACAAGGTGATGAGCAGATCACAGGCTTTCATTTAGCAGGTGATTTGGTTGGTTTTGATGCAGTAACTCGGCTTTACCACCCTTCTTTTGCTCAGGCCTTGGAAACTTCCATGGTATGCGAGATCCCATACGAAATTCTCGATGAGCTTTCCGGGAAAATGTCAAAACTTCGTCAGCAAATCATGCGATTGATGAGCAATGAAATTATCTGTGATCAAGAGATGATTTTATTGTTATCAAAGAAAAACGCGGAAGAGCGCTTAGCTGCATTTCTCAATAACTTGTCTAACCGCTTTTCACAACGCGGCTTCTCTCCCAGAGAGTTTCGTTTAGCCATGACCCGCGGTGATATTGGCAATTACCTAGGCCTTACTGTTGAAACCATCAGCCGTTTACTCGGTCGTTTTCAGAAGATCGGTTTAATCAAGGTAAAGGGCAAATATGTCACCATTCTGGACACAGCAGCGCTGTCGCAAATAGCAGGTTCAGCTGGGAATCAAGCACCGGAATAGTTACTGAAAATAAATACCTTAGGAGAATGCTTGATCTAACAGTTATCCAGCTATAAATCGACTACGCTGAATGTAGTAGTAATAGCGATATCGTTACCCAAGGAGGCTCCTATGATTAAATATCGGAATATCCTGGTAGTAATCGATCCCACCATGCCTGAACAATCAGCTTTGTTACGCGCGGTGGAACTGGCCAGGTTAGAAGATGTCGCCCGTATCAAAGTGTTTCTGGCAATTTATGATTTCTCATACGAAATCACCTCTATTCTATCCAATGAAGAACGTGAAGAGATGCGGCAAGGGGTGGTGGCTCACCGTCTTGGCTGGCTCGCCGGTATGATAAAACCTTACCAGACTGAAGGGCTGGATATTGAAGCAAAAGTGATCTGGCATAGCCGGCCTTTTGAATGTGTTCTTCAAGAGGTTAAAGATAATGACCATGATCTGGTCATCACCAGCGCACATCATCACTCGTTGCTAAAATCATTTATTTTCACCCCTAGCGACTGGCATTTATTACGCAAATGTCCTTGCCCGGTCCTCGTGACCAAACAGCATGGTTGGCCTGCCGGTGGAAATATTCTGGCCGCAATCAATATCAGCGATGAAGCGGAGCAAATGGCATTAAATGAACGCATCATCCATGAAGCTAAGGTGATTGCTCAGCTGGTTAAAGCCAGCCTGCATCTGGTAAATGCATTCCCTGCCCCTATCGTCAATATTGCTCTCGAACTGCCCGGCTTTAGTCCTGAGTTATACAGCGATGCCATGCAGCAACACCATCAAACTGAAATGGAGGAATATGCACGTAAATTTGATATTCCAGCAGAATGTATCCATATCGTAGAAGGGATGCCTGAGGATGTTTTACCTGAGCTGGCCCAATCACTGGATGCCGAATTGACTATTCTTGGCAGTGTCGGACGCACTGGCTGGTCAGCTGCATTTATCGGTAATACGGCAGAGCGGGTGGTTGACAGTATTCATGGTGATTTACTGGTAGTTAAAGCATACGAATAATATTACTTTGCTTGCTCCGAAAGTGACGGCCGCTATAATTGCGGCCTCTCTTTTTTTGGGGCCCGCAACAATGCCAGATCTTTCCGCCAAGCAACAATACAACAATAACAAACTTCAAAAACGCCTGCGTCGACATGTCGGTCAAGCTATTGCTGATTTCAACATGATTGAAGACGGTGATCGCATCATGGTTTGTTTATCCGGCGGTAAAGATAGTTTTGCCATGCTGGATATTCTGCGCAATTTGCAGGCCAGCGCGCCCATCCGCTTTGAGCTCATCGCCGTCAATCTCGATCAAAAGCAGCCAGGCTTCCCTGCAGAAGTGTTACCCAACTATCTTGATTCTATCGGTGCGCAATACAAAATTGTGGAAGAAGATACCTACTCGATTGTAAAAGATAAAATTCCAGAAGGGAAAACAACCTGTTCGTTGTGTTCTCGTTTGCGCCGCGGCATTTTGTACCGTACCGCTACTGAGCTAGGGGCTACCAAAATTGCGTTAGGACATCATCGTGATGACATTCTGGAAACACTGATGCTGAATATGTTTTATGCCGGCAAATTGAAAGCCATGCCGCCAAAACTAGTCAGTGATGATGGCAAGCATGTGGTCATCCGTCCTTTGGCTTACTGTCACGAGAAAGATTTGATCCGGTATGCCGAATGGAAAGAATTTCCAATTATTCCATGCAACCTGTGTGGCTCGCAGGAGAATCTGCAACGTAAAGCTATGAAAGAGATGCTGAATGATTGGAGTCGTCGTTTCCCTGGTCGCATTGAAACGATGTTTAATGCGATTCAGAACGTGACACCAAGCCATTTAATGGATCATCAGCTGTTTGATTTTAAATCTATCAATAGTGACAGTGGGGTTATTGATGGTGGTGATATCGCATTTGATAAACCTGAAATACCGGCTGTACCGCAAGCACTCGCAACTGAACCAGATGATCAGTTGGAAATTATCGAGCTAAGTTGAGCTGATAGTTAGAAAAAAGCGCCGTGTGATAACGGCGCTTTTTTATTGGTACCATATGCGGATTTAGTTGCGCACCATATTACGGCGCACATCTGATTGCCAGTATTGCTGATTAGAACGGATCATCCCTTGTATCCGCTTAACATAACCGTCCCCTTGTGTAGAGTAACGGCGCAACCCTTTAGCTAATACCACAGCATCCATCGGTTGTTCATTTGCGCGCATATCAGCACGAAGCTCACGTACCTTGCTATAGGCCGGATGTGAATTCAGATTCTGCATATATGCGCGTACAGCCATGATTGGAGAACTGAACGCTTTAGCCCGAACTACATTTGTCCGGTAAGGACCCATACCACATCCAACACTCTGACAGAAATGTCCAAAATAATTATTGGATTTTCTCGCCAGTCGGGAAGTTCCCCAGCCGGATTCGGTAGCGGCCTGACTTAATACCAATTCAGGGGGCAGAATATCTACCCGGACCAGTAAACGATCGACATCATTACTGACATCATCACTGAGTTCCTGATTGTACTGTTCCGCAACAGTTTGTACCCATTCAGTCTGACTATCAGATAATAATATTCCTTCCTGCAATTGCTGTTTCAATTTTTCCAGTTGTTTGCGTTGGGAAAGAATGTCTGAAGAGACTTGTTGATAGGATGGCAGCAGATAGGCGACAAAAGCACGCTTACGTTGTTCTGCGTCTTTAATCGAATCAAAGTCAGGGACGGATTGTTCCTGAACTGCCGTGAATGACGTAGATTTTACAGACTCTAAGTTGTCTGCACTATTTACTGTCAGGGGTAGCAGAGCCAAACACGCTCCACACACCAGAAATAGCCTGGCAAATAACTTCATGCAATGATGCTCCCAGAGTTTTTCAGCGGCTGAAAATAGCGCTGATTCACCTGATTTAAACAAAACCACTTACTGCGTGGCGCTACGCTCCTTCGTAGATTTCCCCAGTTCAGTTGGATATGTTGTGGTCACTATAGCATCGGGTTAACAAAAATCGCAAATTTTTTGGTTTTTGCATAAAAGTGGGCACGCTTAATGCGTATAGCCAAAAGACTACTTACCTGATCAATTTTCAATCATACACATGTATAAAAACGCAGTTTATTCAGGAACATATTTCCGATTTGTGCCATCAGGCAAAGAGCGGAAATATTTCAAAAACCACATATATTGCTCTGGATGATTTTTGAGCAAAACTTCAATTTCTGAGTTCATATAACTGACATCAGCCATTAAATCTGTCGTTGGATAAGGCGCCATAGCCGGTCTTATTTGTAGCTCATACTGGTAGTTTTTTTCGTTATAGGTTGCCAGAACAGGCAATACCACAGCACCAGCCAATTTAGTCAGTTTAGGTAGTGCAGGGAGTGTCGCTTTCGGAACCCCAAAGAGTGGAACAAAGATGCTGGCATCATGACCATGATCCTGGTCGGGTAAATAAAAGAAATGATAACCGTTACGCATGTCTTTGATGATGGGTTTTAGCCCCGCGCTGCGTTCATAGACCTTACCGCCAAAACGAACACGCTGACGATTCAAAAACCAGTCATACACCGGATTTCGTGCGCTGTGCATCATGGTGCACATCTGTAAGCCCATACCGGAAAAATAGAGCCCACAGGCATCAATGGTCCAGGTATGTGGGATCATAAAGATGATGGGTTTGCCTGCAGCTTTAGCCGCTTCAACATGTTCCCAGCCATTAGGTTTGATGCGACGCAAAAACAAAGATGGCGGTAAAAATGTTGGTTCACCTAAAGCAAAAAAGCCTTTTAACCCGACGCAGAGGCTGCGATAAAGCAACGCTTCTCTTTCTGCATGGCTAAGCGCGGGAAAACACAGTTGTAGATTTAACCGCGCGGCATAACACTGTTTGCGTGAAATTTTAATCACCAGGTTAGCAAATGATGCGGCCAAAGCATCACGTAACCGTACCGGGCACCAAGCCAGTAATGCCAGCAATGCAATACTAAACCAGGTAAGCCAATAGCGAGGATGAAACAGTGCAGGAGAAAGTTTATGGTCCAGAGCAGGATCTTTGGTCATTTCAGGCCCATTAAGTCGAGATTCGGGCGTGCATGATAGGAAAAATTCGAGCTGACGTCACCGCTTCAGCGAGCAAAAACAGAAGAATGCGTAACATCCATGTACGCAGTAAGCTTTACACAACTATTAACTATTAAACATAAGCCAGAATACGATTACGCAACGTTTCTTTTTCTTTCTCTGGTAACCAGCAAGCTTCAACACTATTTAAGGCCAGACGGCGAATTTGTTCTTTCGATGCCATCAGTGAATCAGCCAGAGCCTGATAGTTGTCATTCATATAACCACCAAAATACGCTGGGTCATCAGAATTTACGGTAACACACACACCTTTATCCAATAATTCCAGTATGTTGTGATCGGCCATCGAATCGAATACGCGCAATTTCAGATTAGATAACGGACAAACCGTCAGCGGTACGCGCTCTGCCACCAAACGAGCCACCAGCAACGGATCATCGACACAACGCACGCCATGATCGATTCGTTCTGTTTTTAAGATGTCTAACGCATCCCAGATATAACTCGCTGGACCTTCTTCCCCTGCATGGGCAACACAACGGAACCCTAACTCACGCGCAGCACCAAATACATTGGCAAATTTTTGCGGTGGATTACCGACTTCTGAAGAATCCAGCCCAACACCGTCAATCCAGGCTTTAAACGGCAATGATTTTTCTAAGGTTTCGAAAGCTGAATCTTCGCTGAGATGACGTAAAAAGCACATGATCAAACAAGAAGTAATACCTAATGTCTTACGCCCTGCCACCAGCGCAGAATGAATGCCACCGATCACAGTTGCAAACTCAATACCCCGTTCAAGGTGGGTTTGCGGATCAAAAAAGATTTCCGTGTGCATAACGCGATCCTGACGACAACGCATCAGATATGCCCACGTCAAATCGTAAAAATCCTGTTCCGTTTGCAAAACCCCTGCGCCTTGATAATAGAGATCAAGAAACGATTGCAGGTTGGAAAAATTATAGGCCGCCTGCAAACTTGCAACATCAGCATAAGGCAAGGTAATACCGTTCCGTTCTGCCAGAACAAAGGCCAGTTCAGGCTCCAGCGTACCTTCTATATGTAAATGCAATTCAACTTTGGGTAGCCCCGCAATAAATGACTCCACGCCTTAGCCCTCCTGTTTTGGGTGTGTCGAGTGTAATGAAACTGATCCTGCGAATGAAAACAAGAGTAGGTAATGAAAAAAGCTCTTATTTTCTTTTCTAAGAGTGCATTTACAGCGGTTTAGTACGATGTTTTATGCAAAGACCGTGAGACTAGGCAGGAGAAATGATATAGTCATAACAAAATCGAGTAGCTAAATAAGAAAGAAAAAACCGACAAATGGCTTATCTATTCTGTTTTTCTACTTGCAGGATCAGCCCTCTCTCTGGCAGATTGAACAGTCGGTCATAATGGCCTGCGTGGGGCCCTATTATTCGAGGAAAATGGAAGTATGTGTTCGATATTTGGTATTCTGGACATTAAATCTGATGCTGTTGCATTACGTAAAACAGCATTAGAGATGTCTAAGCGTCTACGTCACCGCGGTCCTGATTGGTCCGGTGTATATAGCAATGACAAAGCGATTCTGGTTCATGAACGTCTGTCGATTGTTGATCCCGGTAATGGCGCGCAACCACTGTATAATCCCGAACATACCCACGTATTGGCCGTTAATGGCGAGATCTATAATCATAAAGATCTGCAAAAAAATCTGACCGTTGATTTTAAATTCCAAACCGGTTCTGACTGTGAAGTGATCCTAGCGCTGTATAAAGAAAAAGGCACTGCGTTTCTGGATGACTTAAGCGGTATTTTTGCTTTCGTATTATACGATGCAGAACAAGATGCTTATTTGATCGGTCGTGACCATATGGGGATCATTCCTCTGTATACTGGTCGTGATGAACACGGTAACTTCTATGTTGCTTCAGAAATGAAAGCGCTGGTTCCGGTTTGTAAAACTGTTGCTGAATTCCCACCAGGACATTTCCTATGGAGTAAAGACGGTGAACTGACCCGTTACTACACCCGTGACTGGATGGAATACAGTGCAGTTGAAAACAACCAATCTGACAAACTGGCATTGCGCGACGCACTGGAAGATGCCGTTCAGCGTCAGCTGATGTGTGACGTACCTTACGGTGTATTGCTGTCTGGTGGTCTGGATTCTTCCGTTGTTTCTGCGATTACCAAACGTTTTGCTGCCCGTCGAATTGAAGACGATGGAAAGAGCGAAGCCTGGTGGCCACAATTGCACTCCTTTGCAGTAGGTCTGAACGGTTCTCCTGACTTAGCGGCAGCACGTAAAGTGGCTGATGCGCTGGGTACTATTCACCACGACATTCTGTTTACTGTGCAGGAAGGTCTGGATGCGATCCGCGATGTGATTTACCACATCGAAACTTATGACGTGACGACTATTCGTGCTTCTACCCCAATGTATTTGATGGCGCGCGTCATCAAAGCAATGGGCATCAAGATGGTACTGTCTGGTGAAGGTGCGGATGAGTTGTTTGGTGGTTACCTCTATTTCCATAAAGCACCAAATGCAAAAGAATTCCATGAAGAAACAGTACGTAAGCTGAGTCAGCTGCATATGTACGACTGCCTGCGTGCCAATAAATCCATGGCGGCATGGGGTGTGGAAGCGCGTGTTCCGTTCCTCGACAAAGAATTCATGGACGTTGCAATGCGTCTGAATCCGAAAGATAAAATGTGTGGTCACGGTAAGATCGAGAAACACATTGTTCGTGAAACCTTCGAACATTATCTGCCGAAAGAAGTGGCATGGCGCCAAAAAGAACAGTTCTCTGATGGTGTCGGTTATTCTTGGATCGATAGCCTGAAAGAACTGGTTGAAACAGAAGTAACTGATCAGATGATGGAAGCTGCTGCTTATCGTTTCCCGATCAACACCCCACTGACCAAAGAAGCTTATTACTACCGCTCTATTTTCGAAGAGCATTTCCCGCTGGAATCTGCAGCACTGTGTGTTCCATACGGTAAATCAGTCGCTTGCTCGACACCGGCTGCACTGGAATGGGATGCTAAGTTCAAAGAACTGGCTGATCCATCAGGCCGTGCTGTGCTCGACGTGCACAACGAAGCGTTAAAATAACATCACTAACAGGCCCACTTCGGTGGGCCTGTTTTTTTCTGCCCCCCGCAACCAGCTCGTGATAAAATGTGACACAAATCTATTTTATCCTGATCATTCATGTCTGATTTCCGCAATTCATCCTTCCAGATACTGCGTATTGCACGTGATTTTCTGGTCATTCTAGCCTGCCTGCAGGCCGGTAAAGCGGTAGCTGCTTTATTACCCTTTCGTTTTCCCGACAGTATCCTCGGGCTGCTATTCCTGTTTGTATTGCTCAATCTGCAATTAGTGAAATTACACTGGATTGAAAAAGGTGCCAGCCTGCTATTGAAACACATGGCGCTGTTATTCATTCCAGTCGCCGTTGGGTTACTGGGTTACATCGATATATTCATGAATGCAATTGGTGTCATTGCCCTGAATATTTTTGCTGGGTTATGTTTGATCTTGCTGATTGTGGGCAGACTGTTCCAGAGGATGAATCAATGATGCTTTATCTCGCATTACCCCTGACTATTCTCTGTTACTGGTTGAGCCGTAAACTGTATCAGCGATTTCCGCTGCCGATCATGAATCCGTTATTGATCTCAATGATCGTGCTTATGTCATTACTGCATTTCGGGCATTTTTCGCTCAATGATTTTGAAAGCGGCACTTGGGTGATTAACTGGTTACTGAAACCGGCGGTGGTGGCATTGGCATTACCGCTGTATCAGCAAGTGATCCATATCAAACACAAGATCAAACCGATTTTGATTTGTTGTTCGCTGTCAGTCGTGATCAGCATTCTGACCAGCATGGTCATTTGTCGAAGCTTAGGGATTGAAGAGCAAATTACTCGCAGTATCGCCACGCGTTCTATTACGACACCACTGGCGATGAGTGTGAGTGAAAGCTTAGGTGGGATCCCATCCATTGCTGCTGCGGTGGTGGTGATCGTTGGGATTTTTGGCGCTATTATCGGCTTCCCGTTACTCAAGATATTTGGCGTGACTGATCCGCAAGCCCAAGGCTTGGCAATTGGGGCGTGCTCTCATGCTGTTGGTACATCTGCAGCTAATGAGCGAGGGGTGACGCAGGGTGCCTTTTCTTCGTTGGCATTAGTAGTTTGCGGAATTTTAACCGCATTAATTGCGCCGCTGATGTTTGCTATCTACGGGTTGTTTATCCAATAACAATATCGGATAAAACAAAGGCGACGCTGAGTGGTCGCCTTTGTTTTCTAATAATCAGCTTAGTGGTTGGCCTTGAATTGATTGGTCATTTCATCGTAATGATAACCAATCGAAGACATTCTTTTGTTTAACTGCTCTTGCGCCATGTCATAACGCAACAGTAATTCACCAAGATCCGCACACTCTAATCTCAGTTTTTCATTCACTATGCCAAGTAAAATATTGGCATCCATTCGTTGATAGGCACTTAGATCCATTGCGTTTCTCCTTACTCATCAACCGCCACAGAATAACTATAGTGCGTTAATGCCAGGATACTGTGGACTGCGCTGAAATTTTTAACACTAGATGCTGTTTTGCCAACGTCGAATCAGTGTGGCGAGTGTCTGCATGTAACTAGGATCAGCATTTAAGGCTGGAATATAGTGATAATATTCACCGCCTGCCTGCAGGAAGGTGTCTTTACCTTCCACCGCAATTTCCTCCAGCGTTTCTAAACAATCAACACTGAAAGCTGGGCACACGACGTAAAGTTGTTTTTTGCCTTGTCCTGGTAATTGTCGCAATGTGGCATCGGTATAGGGTTCCAGCCATTTTTGTTTGCCAAACCGCGATTGAAAGCTCAACTGCCACTGTGCTGGTGACAACCCTAACACTTGGGCAACAGTGGCCGCTGTCGCTTTGCACTGTTCAGGATAAGGGTCGCCGCGCAATGCATATGCTTCTGGAATGCCATGAAAAGAAAATAACAACAAATCCTCTGACTGTGAGGTAAAACCACTGCGGAGAATAGAATCCGCTAATGCTTGGATATATTCCGTTTGCTGATAATGCTCGCCAATCACTTGATAAGACGGGACATGGTGTTCCTTTGCCATGATTTTTTGCCAGGCATCGGAAACACAAGCCGTGGTCGTCGAGGAGTATTGCGGATAAAGCGGTAACAATAATACTTGTGTCACGCCCTGTATTTTTAGGCGCGACCAGGCATCTTGCAATGAAGGCTGGCCATAAGTCATCGCCAATTCAATCGGCAGTTCGTCTTGTAACAGAGCCTGTAACGCAGCCTGTTGCATTTGGCTATACACTAACAACGGAGAACCGCCCGTCATCCAGATTTGCTGATAAGCATGCGCTACGCGCTTACAGCGCAATGGTAATACCAAACCATGCAACAAAGGCCACCAGATCAAATGTGGAATGCCTACTACACGTTTGTCCATTAAGAACTCTTGCAAGAACGCCTTCACCCCTGCCGGTGTTGCTTCCGCAGGGGTGCCCAGATTAACCAGAATAACGCCTTGCTTGTTCGTCATGTAGTGCCATCCTATTTTGCTGTCTGCCATAAAGTATAACGCCCGAACCATTTCTGGTACGGGCGTTATCATTAAATCGATCAGTTTTTGATATAAACAAACCGTTAAAACAAACAGTTAGCCTAAAGCTATTAACCTAACAGCACAGCCAGTTGTTGGCTGATTTCAGCGACTGGTTGAGTACCGTCGATTTTGCTGTAGCGGGTGTTACCCAATTCAGCTTCTTTTTTGTAATAACCAACCAATGGCTCAGTCTGCTGATGGTAGATATCCAGACGTTTACGCACGGTGGTTTCTTCATCATCCGGACGAATGCTCAGTGCTTCGCCAGTCACGTCATCTTTGCCTTCTTCTTTTGGCGGATTGAATACCACATGGTAAACACGGCCAGAACCAGAGTGCACACGACGACCACTCATACGTTTTACGATTTCTTCATCCGGCACATCAAATTCCAGAACAGAATCAACGCTGATACCGGCTTCTTTCATCGCATCCGCTTGCGGAATGGTGCGTGGGAAGCCATCCAGCAGGAAACCGTTTTTGCAGTCTTCCTGAGTGATGCGCTCTTTCACCAGATTAATGATCAGTTCATCAGAAACCAGCTGACCTGCGTCCATTACCGCTTTGGCCTGCAAACCCAGTGCTGAGCCTGCTTTGATCGCCGCACGCAGCATATCCCCGGTAGAAATCTGTGGGATACCATACTTATCCATCAGGAACTGTGCCTGAGTGCCCTTCCCTGCGCCTGGTGCGCCTAGCAGAATGATACGCATATCTATTTTAGCCTCTGTTTCAGATAACCTTACTTAGGGCGCAAAAAGTACACGTTTTTGCGCCATTCCTCAACCTTTTCACCCAAACAAAAGCCGTGACGAGCACGGCTTTTGGATATTGGAAGTAATTAAATTACCCCAGCAGCAAACGGTTCATGCGTGCCACGAAACTGGCTGGATCCTGCAATCCGCCTTGTTCGGTCAGTTGTGCCTGTTCCTGCAACAACATAGCCCACTCTTTGAAACGTTCTTCATCTTGCAGATCAGCAATATGCTGGATCAACGCATGTTCAGGGTTCACTTCCAGAATGTATTTCTGCTCCGGCACTGGCTGACCCGCCGCCTTCATCAGTTTCATCATCTGGCTGCTCATGCCGTGTGCATCAGTCACCGCACAAACTGGCGTTTCCGTCAGACGATGAGATACACGCACATCAGCCACTTCGCTGCCCAGTGCAGTTTTCAGGCGCTCAATCAGACCGGCATTGGCTTTAGTCGCTTCTTCCTGCTGCTTACGGCTTTCTTCATCTTCCAGATCGCCCAGCTCCAGATCACCGCTGGTAACAGAAACCAATTTTTTGCCGTCGAACTCAGACAGATGGTTCATCAGCCATTCATCAATACGTTCCCACATCAACAGCACTTCGATGCCTTTCTTACGCAGAATTTCGAGGTGCGGGCTGTTTTTCACGGCGGTATAGCTGTCAGCGATGATGAAATAGATCTTGTTCTGACCTTCTTTCATGCGGGAAACATAATCAGTCAGGTTAACGGTCTGCGCATTGCTGTCGCTGAGTGTTGATGCAAACCGCAGCAATTTCGCGATCTCTTCACGATTACCCCAATCTTCCGCCGGGCCTTCTTTCAGCACATTACCGAACTCACCCCAGAATTTCTGGTATTGCTCTGCATCATCTTTCGACATTTTGTCCAGCATGCTCAATACACGCTTGGTGCACGCTTTACGCAGTTGCGCGGTGATTTTGTTGTCTTGCAGAATTTCACGCGATACGTTCAGCGGCAGATCGTTGGAATCAAGCACACCTTTTACAAAACGCAGGTAAGTTGGCATGAACTGTTCAGCGTCGTCCATGATGAATACACGCTGTACGTACAGTTTCAGGCCATGTTTCTGTTCACGATTCCACATATCAAATGGCGCACGAGCTGGAATATACAGCAAACTGGTGTATTCCATGTTGCCTTCAACACGGTTGTGTGACCAGGTCAGTGGGTCTTCGTAATCGTGTGATACGTGTTTGTAGAACTCTTTATACTCTTCGTCTTTGATCTCTTTGGCAGAACGCGTCCACAGTGCAGTCGCACGGTTAACTTGTTCCCAAGAGCCTTCCGTTGCTGGCTTTTCTTCACCTTCGGCAGCTTCTGGTGCTTTCCACAGTTCGACCGGAATGCTGATGTGATCAGAATACTTACCAATCACGGAGCGCAGACGGTAATCTTCAAGGAACTCGGTTTCATCTTCTTTCAGATGCAGGATCACATCGGTGCCACGGCTGTCTTTAGTCACCTCTGCCACGGTAAAGCTACCGTCACCAACCGATTCCCAACGAACCGCTTTATCATGTGTCTGACCAGCAATACGGCTGATCACGGTGACTTTATCTGCCACGATAAACGCAGAGTAGAAACCCACACCAAACTGACCAATCAGCTGGGAGTCTTTACTCTGATCACCGCTCAGGTTTTGGAAGAAATCTTTGGTGCCGGAACGGGCGATGGTGCCCAGATGCTGAATCGCATCTTCACGGCTCATACCGATGCCGTTATCAGAAATAGTCAGCGTGCGTTGTTCTTTATCGATCAACAGACGTACATGCAGCTGGCCATCATTTTCATATAAATCAGCATCGGACAACGCTTTGAAACGCAACTTATCAGCCGCATCTGCCGCGTTAGAGATCAGTTCACGCAGGAAAACCTCTTTGTTGGAATAGAGGCTGTGCGCCATCAGGTTCAACAGTTGTTTAACTTCAGTCTGAAACCCATGGGTTTCCATATGAACAGTTTCTGTCATCTTGCTTTCCTTGATTTACGGGGAAGTTCTAGTACAGGAAACAAGATGGGGATGAATGGCAAATTTTCAAGTCAGGAAAATTTGCCACTATGAAATAAAAGATTATTCCAACGGACGGCGGCCACTCAATGAATGCGATAAGGTCATGCCATCCACCAGCTCTAACTCACCACCAACCGGCACACCATGCGCGATACGGGTGACACTGATCTGATATTGTTTGGCCATGCTGGCAATATAAAATGCGGTGGCATCACCTTCGATAGTCGGGTTCGTTGCCAGAATAATTTCCTGCCACTGCCCGCTTTGTAGCAGCTCATCCAGTTTATCAAGCCCTAACTCTTTCGGGCCGATACCATCTAAGGGTGACAAGTGCCCCATCAGCACAAAATAACGTCCGGAATAGTGATGGGTCTGCTCAATGGCGGCGACATCCGCCGGTGTTTCCACGATACACAACTGACCATTTTCAGCGCGTTTTTGATTGGCACAGATGTCACACAACGTGTTTTCTGTGAACGTACGGCAATGCTGGCAGTGCCCTATTTCGGTCAACGCACGTTGCAACGTTTGCCCTAATTGCAGACCTCGTTTACGTTCCCGCTCCAGCAATTGAAATGCCATACGCTGGGCTGATTTTGGCCCAACACCAGGCAATATCTGTAATTCGAGGATCAAGGAATCAAGTAACGGGCTGAACTTCATGCGTGACACATCCACATAAAAACAACTAAGAAACGAAAACAGGCCGTAGCACAAATAACTACGACCTGTCAAATACGAACAAAGGCTTGTATCAGATCAAAATGGCATTTTGAAGCCAGGTGGCAACTGCATACCACCAGTGATATCGGCCATCTTGGCTTTATTCTGTTCTTCTGCACGACGAACTGCATCGTTGAAAGCAGCTGCAATCAGGTCTTCCAGCATTTCCTGATCATCTTCCATCAGGCTAGGATCAATTGAAACACGGCGTACATTGTGGCTACCGGTGATGGTGATCTTAACCATGCCAGCGCCTGACTCACCAGTGACTTCCATCTTTGCCACTTCTTCCTGCATTTTCTGCATGCGCTCTTGCATCATTTGCGCCTGCTTCATCAAATTGCCCATTCCACCTTTACCGAACATGTTTCCTCACTCTCTATTTGGTTGTGGTTGTGCCCGCTTCATTCATTATACCCTTCGTACTTAAAGTGGCAGCATCGTTGACGGCGTTCTCTCACCCCAATCACATAGCATATCTATGCTCATGGGGATTCGCTCTCTTGTCGCCTTGCTGCCACTTCAATTTCTTTGGGTATAGAAACGGTAATATCTGTTTTCAGTGGTTGAATAGTACCATCATCCAGTGTGGCACCAAACCGCTGCTGTAAAAACTGTACATTCGGATCAGCCAGTAATAATGCCTCAGCATCTTGCTGTAAGCGAACCCGTTCCTGCTGTTCAATTTCTGCCGGACAAGCCTGCGCCAATTGCATAACCGACTCGACCTGTAGAGTAACAGGTTGTGGCAAGCTTGCAGATATCGCTTCCGCTAACTCTTGGATCATCCGGGGTTGTGCCAGATGGCGAGCTTCATTGCGGATCTGCAAATGCCAGTTATCCGGCTGCTGATTGGTTATAACCGCCTGCATCGCCAACTGACGCACACGCCCACCCACTGGCAGTTTAGCGACAGTTTGCGCCCACGAGTCAGCACTACGGGCCAGTAATTCATTACTGTGCCATATCGCTTCATCATCTTCATCAATGACTGGCTGAGAACTGGTCGTTATATGGTTAGATGGCACAACCGGCGCTACCGGCTGGACCGAATCAATTTTCCGGATTCTGGCTGGTGATGATGTCGTCGGCATCGGCGGATCCGAGACACTATCAGTTGCGATAAACGCATCCTGATACGCATCCAGCGGTGGTAACTCCCACGGTGGTAAATCATCGCTCAGATTATTTGACGGCGTAACTGCTCGTACAACAGGCTGAGGTGACACAACTGCAGCAGGCACAGATAACGGTGCAGCTTCAACGCGTGGTTTTGGAGCATAAACGGGGGCAGAAGCCGCATTTGATGACACCGTCGTTGACGAATAGCTATCCGGCTGACTTTCGGCTTGTTGACGCCGACTACGCAGTTGATTTCGTAGTCGCAAAACATCCTGCACACCGGTATTTTGTGTTTCTGTAGCTGAAGTTGGTGGTATAGCAACGGGATCTACTGATACGACTGGTCGCGCCTGAACTTGCTGAGGTGTATGGACTGATTGAGCAATCTCTGCGGCTGGCTGCATTTGATTTGCAGCTTGCGCCATGATCTCTGCTTGCTCTTGCAGCAACTTGGCATGCATCGCCAAATCTTCCGTCACACTCTCTTTTGCTATCGGGGCCGCTGCAGGAGGTGCAATCACCACCGGTTTAGATAAGACGGGTGCAGTCCACGACGGTGCGAGATTCGCAGAAACTGCCTTTTGCTGACCATCTACTGCTGCTTGTTCTCTTGCACGAGGCGCAAACGCCAGCATACGCAGTAACGTCATTTCCAACGCGCTGCGACCATCCGGAGCCAGAGGCAGCTCTTTACGGCCATTTAAGGCAATTTGGTAATAAAGCTGAAGCTCTTCTGGCGGAATTTGTTCAGCCAGTTGCTGCAACTCTTCAGCATCATCGGCTGTCGGGTCAGTTTGTTGTCCCAGCAATTGCCACATCGCAGTACGATGTAACAGACTCGCTAACTCAGCATGCAATTGGTCATAATCGGGCGCCAATTCAGCTAGCGCACCGACTTGTTGCATTAGCAACGCGCCATTTCGTGTTGCCAGTAACGACAACAGACTGTAGAGCTGGCGGTGATCCAACGTGCCCAGCATTTGCTGCACTGTCTCGGCTTGCAACTGACCATTACCGTAGGCAATCGCTTGATCACTCAAGCTTAACGCGTCACGCATACTGCCTTGTGCTGCTTTTGCCAATAAACTCAGCGCAGCAGGTGCATAAGGTAATTCTTCCGCTTGCAACACACGTTGTAATTGCTCAACGATCTGTTCTCGTGTCAGTGCTTTCAGATGAAATTGCAGACAACGAGACAGAATAGTCACCGGTAGTTTTTGCGGATCAGTGGTCGCCAGCAGAAACTTCACATGTTCTGGCGGCTCTTCCAGTGTTTTCAATAACGCATTAAAACTATGCCGCGACAGCATGTGCACTTCGTCAATCAAATAGATCTTAAAGCGCCCACGTGCTGGGCGATATTGCACGTTATCCAGCAATTCGCGGGTATCTTCGACTTTAGTGCGGGAAGCTGCATCGATCTCTAACAGATCGACAAAATTACCCTGATCAATCTCACGACAAGCACTGCATTGCCCACAAGGTCGCGAGGTGATCCCGGTTTCACAATTCAGACATTTCGCCAAAATCCGCGCGATCGTGGTTTTCCCCACTCCGCGCGTACCACTGAACAGATAAGCATGATGCAAACGACCTTGATCCAAGGCATTGGCTAACGCCTGTAATACATGCTGCTGCCCCATAACTTCATGAAAATTACGCGGGCGCCATTTACGAGCAAGAACCTGATATGCCATATCTGCCTGTTAACGGATCAATGTCCGGGAAAATCAACCAATTTAAGAACGTTCACACCCATCGCAGTTAACCGTTCCTCACCACCTAAATCTGGCAATGAAATAACAAATGCTGCATGTTCAACAATACCACCCGCCTGACGGATCATCTTGATGGTTGCTTCAACTGTACCACCGGTTGCCAGCAAATCATCCACGACTAGTACTTTCTCGCCGGGTTTGATTGCATCACAGTGCATCTGCAGACAATCTTCACCATATTCCAACTGATAATTTTGCTCCAGCACAGAACGAGGTAATTTGCCCGGCTTACGCACTGGAATAAAACCTAGCTGTAACGCATAAGCTAACGGCGCACCAAAAATAAAACCGCGGGCTTCAGTGCCAACTACTTTATCAAACGACATGGTTTGATAGTGTTCTTTCAGTAGTTCGATGGTCTGATGAAATCCCTGAGGATGCTCGACCAGACTGGTGACATCACGGAACAAGATCCCTGGCTTCGGATAATCAGGAATGGTAGCAATACAGGATTGAATGAAATCTAGCGTGTTACGGTTCATGGTATGTGCGTTTCTGAGGATAAAATCAAAACGTGTAGGTTATCAGTCTGTAGGCTGAATGCAACGTCTGTGCATCATATGTCATTTTAAGAGCACAAAAATAAAGCCGCCCGAAGGCGGCTTTACAACAACCAACTAATTTCAGGCGAAATTAGAAGTTGTATTGCAGACCAACAACATATTGATCATCGTAACCAGTTGTTTGGTTCAGTTTATATTCTGCGTAAGCTTTCGCTTTTGGAGTGAAGGCGTATTCAGTACCGAATACATAGAAGTCGCCATCAGCACCGCTTGCTGAAGTCTCAACTACTTTACCCGCAGCATTGTGTGGGTCAACGATTTCGTAGTTAGTATATACAGTAACTTCAGGCAGAACTTTATAAGAAGCAGTGGCAGTCCAGATGTCATCTTTATAATCAGCAGCATCATGTTTACGCTGACCATAAGTTGAAGCCAAGTAGAATGCATCGTAAGTATAACCTAGACCTAGCGCATACTGAGCATCGGTTAAATTATCATCAGTTGCTGTGTGCTGAGTCGCTGCTTGATAAGCCAACACCGCTTTCAGGCTCTGCACGTCATCAATTGTGAAGGTATAACCAGCTGCTGCTGAGTACTCATTTTTGTAATAAGTAGCAGTAGCATCAGGATCTTTGTTTGCATCAGAGAAACCAATGCTAGTACGCAGATCCCAACCATCAGCAGCATAAGTTACTTTATAAGAATCAGCCCAACGACCAGAAGAACTAAATTGGTCTTCATTAATACCATCAAAGTAGTTGAAAGTATCGGTTACATCTTTTAATTCGATATAAGCGCTGTCTTGTTGACCAACGGTAGCCTGAATACCGTTACCAAAATCAGCACCAGCATATACGTTACGAGAGTTGATAGTGTCTGTATTTGCATCGCTTGAGCTGAAGGCTGAGTCATGTTCAGCGTTCAACTGCCAGTCTGCTTTACCGATCAGAGCAACATCATTATAACCGGTAGCCCATTTACCGTTTACACCCAAACGAGCAGAGCCGTCACCACCGAAGTTATTAACCTCTGTAGGAGTGCTATCTTTAAAACCCATCTGACCAGCATCATACTCAATGCGACCAGTTACTTCTAATTGCTGACCATCTTTATCATATACCACAGCTGCGTTAGCAGATGCAGCAAACAGAGAGGAGGTTACTACTGCCAGGAGAGTCTTTTTCATAATTAAATGCCTACTGTAATTAAACATTGAGTTTATTTTTATTTCCCTGTGCGATAGCACATGAATGCTATCTCTATGTGAATCTAACAAGAAAATGTGACGACAGCAACAGTTTGTATATCAACTTAAGTAACATCAATTAAGTGGTGCAATTGTCTATTTTTGACCACCAAATTAGTGCAAAAAAATGTAAATCGACAAAATAGCTATATATATAAAATTAATTAACATTATAAAAACTTAAATTTAAGTGATATTGCGCACATTAAAATAACCAAAACAAGACCCAATTGAGTTGATTTTTATTTTCATCCGCTATTGCTCTGGTCACGCAGAAGATTAGAATGTCTGTCTAGAAATAACCGTTATCAAGGATTAGTTATGACGCTGTTGTCCCGCAATGGGTTGTCCCGTGTTTTCGGAGTGCTGACATTATTTATCTGTACGTCCGTTTTAGCCGAGACAACTGTGACTATACCCCGCCCTTACGCCACTTATCTGGTGGATGGTAAATCTTACAAAGCCAATGACGTCGACGTTAAACTGTCAGCTGGTGAACATCAGTTAGTGATTTGTTTTGAAGGAAATTACAGCACACACCGTTCTATTGAACTTGTAAGTGGGGAACCGCTGGTTATTAACTTTAAGACTGATGGTCAGGAGCATCTCACGTTTGACCTTCCACTGTTAAGAGATGCACCGCAAGCGAGAGCTTTTCTTAAAACACAGAAATTGCAGTTGATTGATCACAATAGTAAAGCGGTTAAGACGGCTGATATCTTTGAATTACCTAAAAAAGAGGGTTTGCAAATTGGTCGGGACTATCAGGAAGAGCTACTGGCTTTAGGTAAAGCTTTTCAGCAACCCGTAATCAATGATGATGGTTCAGTCTCCGTTAATGGAAAAAGCGGGCCGGTTAATTTAAAAGATGCTGTTTCAGGGGATAAAAATCTTCAATCACTTGAAATGTTAAAATATTGGTATAACCGCGCTGATCCACAGGCACGTAAAGCATTCCAACATTGGATCATTACCCAGCAATAACTAAATTGCCCCTAATAAAAAAGGCTGCATAAGCAGCCTTTTAATCATTAAGAAAATATTACTCTTTTAACTTATCGAACATTGATCTCGTTACTAGCACTACGCCATTTTCACTACGGTGGAAACGTCTTGCGTCTTCCGCTGGGTTTTCACCAATAATAGTTCCTGGTGGAATATTGCAATGTTTATCAATAATTACTTTGCGTAAACGACTGCCTCGGCCTATTACCACATCGGGGAATATGACCGCACCATCTAATGTACAACCTGAGTGCACCCGTACACCTGAGAACAATACTGAGTTGTGAATAATAGATCCGCTGACAATACAACCACCGGAAAGCACGGAGTTTAAAGTACTACCTGATTGGCCATTAAAATCCTGCACAAATTTTGCCGGCGGTAGCTGACGTTGGTTAGTCCAAATCGGCCAACTTTCATCATACAAATCCAGTTCTGGTACAACAGAAGCCAGATCCATATTGGCTTCCCAGAAAGAATCTACTGTACCAACATCACGCCAGTAGCACTGACTTTCCTTATCTTCATGATCTTTGCAACCAACACAAGACATGCTGAAAGGATGGGCATAAGCGATGCCTTGTTTAACCACTTTAGGAATAATATCCATACCGAAGTCACGGCGAGAACCTTCGTCTTGCTGATCTTCTTCCAATAATTGGTACAGGTAGTCGGCATCAAAGACATACACGCCCATAGACGCCAGAGAGACTTCTGGATTACCTGGTATTGTTGGCGGATTAGCTGGTTTCTCAACAAACTCGGTGATCTGACGATTTTCGTCAATATCCATGACGCCAAAAGCAGTAGCTTCGTGTTTAGGCACTTCGATACATGCCACAGTCACTTTACCGCCCAATCGCACGTGATCCAGCAACATGCTCGCGTAATCCATTTTATAAACATGGTCGCCAGCAAGCACTAACACATACTTAGGAGTGTAATCGCGGATAATATCCACGTTTTGATAGACTGCATCAGCAGTACCACGATACCAATTCACTTCATCCAAACGCTGTTGTGCTGGAAGCAAATCGATAAATTCATTCATTTGATAACGCAGGAAAGACCAACCAGCCTGAATATGACGAAGAAGACTGTGGGATTTATATTGTGTAACCACGCCTACGCGGGTGATACCTGAGTTAATACAGTTAGAGAGTGCGAAATCAATAATTCGGAATTTACCACCGAAATGTACCGCTGGTTTTGCTCTATTATCAGTCAGTTGCTTCAACCGACTGCCTCGTCCTCCCGCCAGAACCAATGCCAGAGTTTGGTTGATTGCTTCTCTGGCCTGAGTCATGCCCTGCGGATCTACTGAAACCATAAAAACCTCCCGTGATAACAACTAAAAGACACGTTTGGTTGCCAAATGGAGCGAGCTCGTTCATTATCAATCCATTGCAACGAGACTATAATGTTCTTTAAATGAAACAAGTTCCATTCGAGAGATCACGAATCTACGTTTATTGCTGATAATTCTTCGATTTTGTTACTTAGAGCACAACCACATCAGTAAAAAACGAGTTTTTTTCTAAGTAATATTGTCAGCTAGCAGAAAAGAGTTGTTTATGTTTTATGCTATAAGGATAGGGCCAAGAGTAGAAAAAATAAACAAGGAGCCATGGATGAAAGAACAAAGTATCTATCAAAAGCAGTGGCTATCCTTAGCCATCATTTTGCTGCTAGCTGTCTCCATCAACACACTAGTTATTTACTATTCGTTTCCTGATTATGCAGGTAGCAGCTTACTACTGATAACTAACGGATTATTGATACTGTCGCTATTAACTCTGCATTGGTTAGGGCAATCTTTATTGAAAAAAGCTGAATCAAAAACAGCATCATTACTCCTTGAAAATCAACCGTCACCTAATATTTTCCCACTTCTTTCTTCTGTTATTCAGCGCCATAATGATTCCCTGCAGCAAGACATCAACAAAATAAAGAGCCTTAATTCAGAACTGGAACATAAGGCTTTGCAAGATAACCTGACCAGCCTTCAAAATCGCAGCGCATTCCGTAAACATTTAACCGAATTTTTGCAGCAGGAAAATCAATCTGAGCAAGCATGTCTGTGCCTTATTCGCTCGACCGAATTAACCAGCATTAACCACCAACGAGGTCGTGTAGCCGGAGATCAATACCTGCAGGCTATAGCTGAAATTGTGCAATATGTTGGGCATCGCTTTTCTACTGAATATATTTATCGTTTATCCAGTAGCGACTATGCCATTTTAATCAAAAATATAACGCCATCGATTGCACCAATGTTGGGCAAAGAACTTAAACAATTATTTGATAATTTCCAGCTACAAATGTCGATGGATAGTGCCGCAAATACTGGCATTACCTTCCTCCGACCAGGACAATTACCTGAGCAAGCATTATCCAGAGCCGATTTAGCATTAGCAAAAGCTCAAACCAGTGTAGTTAATGGTTGGTATGTACAAGAACTTGATGCAGACGATGCATTTCAAGGGGAAAGTCATTGGCGGCAAGCAATTCAATTTATAATTGAATCACGAAATGTCACGTTCAACGGCCAGGCTATCCAACCATTAAATATGGCTGTAAACAATTATATCCAGATTATTCCGCGGTTTATTGGCCAAAAACAGCAAACTCTACCCACTGAAACAGTTTATGCCATGGCGATGCGACATGGCATTATGAGTAAATTAGAAGAGTTGGTTGTAGAGAATATGCTGCAGCAGCATAAACTCCATTCTGAGAATATAGCCCGTTGGGGTTTGAATCTCAGTGTGAATGCATTATTCAATTCATCATTCATGATCTGGTTAGAACGCATTTTATTACGAGAACAGGAAATCGCACCCAACCTGGTGTTTGAAATTGATGAAGAGATACTTGATTGTCATCTTGCTGCCAGTATTCGGATGTTTGAAATGTTGCGCAGAGTCGGCAGTCGTTCCTGTATTTCTAAGTTTGGCAGAGGAATGGGGTCGTTTCGCCTGTATCGTGAGTTACGGCCAGATTATATCAAACTAGATTCAGCACTGATTGATACCATTGAACGTGACAGTGCAAGCCAACAATTCATACGCATGATCGTTGAAATTTCACATCGTATGGGCTGTGTGGTTATTGCAGAAGGTGTTGAAAACATGTCTCAACGGGAAACGCTGGAGCGTATGTATATCGATGGCATTCAAGGGCAATTAGTCTCTAAGGTAATACAGCTTTAGTCAGTAGTTACGAAACTCTCTGTATTTTCAGTAAATTGTTTTTAAAAGGTATTGTTGCAATTTACAGAGGGTTTGATACTATCAGCGGCGTTTCAGTAATGGCGGCCTGGTGGGTCCTCTCGCATCAATAGTTCGTGAATTCGGTCAGGTCCGGAAGGAAGCAGCCGCAGCGGATGACTTGAGTGCCGAGATGTGGCTTATCAGGCCGCCGCCCTTCAGCCCTCAAGAACTGTTGAATCGCCTAAATTTTTTCTCAATTCCTGCCAAATCTTAGCTGATTCAGAACCATACTGACGTACAACACTTCTTGCTGTTTCAAAAGCACCGTTTTCCGCCAATGAAGCTAACTGATCATAAAACTTCATCGCTAACATCCGCGCAGCAGCATCGGTAAAATAATAACGCCCTACGCGACGATAAAGGCTCTTGAAGCCATTAAAGATCAGCGCATAGATCGGGTTACCGGACGCTAAAGCCAGTACGTGATAAAGCTGGTAATCAAAATCAATATAAGCTTCTGCGGAATCATCAAGTTCAGTGCGGGTCGCAAGCACTGATAATACCGATGACGCATCACGCTTAAGTGCGGCATGGATGAAAATAACGCTGATATTGGTTCGGGCAGAAAATAGCTGCTCAACCAACTGAGGTAGTTTTTCCTGCTCTAATTTAGCCAAAGTATCCAAAATTCCCAGGCTGGATGTTTCCCAGAAATTATTAACCTTGGTTGGTTTACCATGTTGAATCGTTAACCAGCCATCGCGTGCCAGCCGCTGCAAGACTTCACGTAACGTGGTTCTGGTTACGCCAATCAATTCAGATAACTCACGCTCCGCAGGCAAAATAGTGCCCGGCGCATAGCGATGATTCCAAATTGATTTGATGATGTACTCTTCAGCGAGCCCGGCAGGACTCTGAGCCTTAAACACAGTGTGTGGCCTTATTTAGTTAACACTTGGAAATCATAGCAAAGGCAGCTAGTAGTGACTATGAAATCGACCACTATTTATTAATTAAATCAACGGGAGCTAATTTGCAGCTCCCGTTTCTAGGTATTATTCCGCCGCAGCTTGCTGTTTGGCGTGAGCAGCTTTCAATAATGGTTGTAATTCACCCTGCTGGAACATTTCCAACATAATGTCGCAGCCACCAATCAACTCACCATCAACCCACAACTGTGGAAAAGTTGGCCAATTGGCATATTTAGGCAACTCTGCACGGATATCCGGGTTTTGCAAAATATCGACATACGCAAAAGGAACGCCACAAGCCATCAACGCTTGTGATGCCTGCGATGAGAAGCCACAGCTTGGCAACTTTGGCGAGCCCTTCATATACAACAGGATTGGGTTTTCTGCGATTTGTTGCTTGATCTTCTCAATAGTTTCCATGATTGCCCCTCTTAAACTGAAATCGAACTGATTTTACTCTATCACTACGGCTTAACAACGTTACCTTTTATAAGGTTATAGCCTAGCTATGGTCTGACAATGCCACTATCTTTTAACTGACGTAAGCAAAATGTTAAATTTTTTACAACAATATGTAGTATATAAGAGTTAAAATTTGCTATAAATCAATTTAGCAAGAAGGTCTGACCTATAGAGACCGTTAATCAAAGAGGAGAGTTTGCAATGGCTTTTGAATTACCGGCACTGCCTTACGAAAAAAATGCTCTGGCACCGCACATTTCTCAAGAAACACTGGAATACCACTACGGTAAACACCATAACACTTATGTTGTTAACCTGAACAACCTGATCCCAGGTACTGAATTTGAAAACAAAACACTGGAAGAGATCATCAAGACCTCCAACGGTGGTATTTTCAATAATGCAGCTCAGGTATGGAACCACACTTTCTACTGGCATTCATTGTCACCAAATGGCGGTGGCGAACCGACTGGCGCGTTAGCTGATGCGATCAATGCTGCTTTTGGTTCTTTCGAAAAATTCAAAGAAGATTTCACTAAATCAGCAGTCACTAACTTCGGTTCTGGCTGGACTTGGCTGGTGAAAAAAGCCGATGGTACTCTGGCTATCCAGAACACATCTAATGCAGGTTGCCCAATCACTGATGGCGTAACACCAGTTCTGACAGTAGACGTATGGGAACATGCTTACTACATCGACTTCCGTAATCTGCGTCCAAAATATCTGGAAACCTTCTGGGCTCTGGCTAACTGGGACTTTGCTGCGAAAAACTTCGCTGCATAACACCATTACAAAGCAATAAAAAAGGCTCTGTAAAAAGAGCCTTTTTGTATTTATGCAAAACTGAATTTATTTCCAGCCCGTCACTTCACGCAAACCTGCAGCAATATCCGCCAGAGAACGCACAGTTTTCACACCCGCTTCTTCCAACGCTGCAAACTTCTCTGCTGCCGTACCTTTACCGCCAGCTATGATCGCACCGGCATGGCCCATGCGTTTACCCGCTGGCGCCGTTACGCCTGCGATGTATGAAACCACTGGTTTGGTGACGTTGGCTTTAATATAGGCCGCCGCTTCTTCTTCCGCAGTACCACCAATTTCACCAATCATCACGATCGCTTCGGTTTGCGGGTCATTCTGGAACAATTCCAGAATGTCGATGAAGTTAGAGCCAGGGATCGGGTCGCCACCAATACCGACGCAAGTGGACTGACCAAAGCCCGCATCGGTGGTCTGTTTTACCGCTTCATACGTCAGCGTGCCAGAGCGGGAGACGATACCCACTTTACCCGGTAGATGAATGTGCCCCGGCATGATGCCGATCTTGCATTCACCCGGCGTAATGACACCCGGACAGTTTGGGCCGATCATTCGCACACCCGTTTCTTCCAGACGGCATTTCACCTGCAGCATATCCAGTGTTGGAATGCCTTCAGTGATACAGACAATCAATTCGATACCCGCATCAATGGCTTCTAAAATCGCGTCTTTGCAGAAAGGTGCAGGCACATAAATCACAGATGCAGTCGCACCTGTGTTTTCAACGGCATCACGCACAGTATTAAACACCGGCAAACCTAAATGCGTGGTACCGCCTTTGCCCGGTGAAACACCACCGACCATTTGTGTGCCGTAGGCAATCGCTTGTTCAGAATGGAAGGTGCCTTGTGAACCGGTAAAACCCTGGCAGATGACTTTAGTCTCTTTGTTGATCAGAACGCTCATGCCATGGCCTCCGCTGCTTTAACAACTTGCACCGCAGCATCGGTCAGACTGGTTGCTGCAATAATATTTAATCCACTTTCTGCCAGTTTCTGTGAACCCAGCTCAGCATTGTTACCTTCCAGACGTACCACAACCGGCACTTTCACACCGACTTCGGCTACCGCACCGATGATGCCTTCTGCGATCAAGTCACAACGCACGATACCACCGAAGATATTAACCAGCACCGCTTTCACTTTGCTGTCAGACAAGATCAGTTTGAACGCTTCGGTCACGCGCTCTTTCGTCGCGCCACCACCGACATCGAGGAAGTTGGCCGGGAAACCACCGTGGTGTTTGATGATGTCCATGGTACCCATCGCGAGACCCGCACCGTTGACCATACAACCGATGCTGCCATCGAGAGCCACGTAGTTCAGATCCCAGTGGGCTGCTTCCACTTCACGTGGGTCGTCCTGTGTTTCATCGTTCCACGTTTTCAGTTTTGGCTGACGATAGAGTGCATTACTGTCAATGTTGATCTTACCGTCGAGACACAGCAGATTGCCTTCGCCAGTGATCACCAATGGATTGATTTCCAACAGTGCCAGATCGCAGGCAACAAACATTTTGCCTAAACCTAAGAAGATCTTGGTGAACTGTTTCAGCTGCTCCGCATTTAAACCGAGTTTGAAACCCAGCTCGCGCGCCTGATAGGCTTGCGGGCCAGTCAGCGGATCGAGTGTGGCTTTGTGAATGAGCTCAGGGGTGTTATGAGCAACGGTTTCAATGTCCATGCCGCCTTCGGTGGAGGCCATAAACACCACGCGACGTGTACTGCGGTCAACCACCGCACCCAAATACAACTCTTTGGCAATGTTGCCGCAGGCTTCCACCAAAATGGTATTCACGGGCTGACCATTCGCGTCAGTTTGATAGGTGACCAGCCGTTTGCCTAACCAATGTTCGGCAAAGGCACGGACTTCTTGCTCAGAGGAAACGACTTTTACTCCACCAGCCTTACCACGTCCACCGGCATGAACCTGACATTTGACAACCCATTTTTCACCGCCTAACGTTTTCGTCGCAGCAACGGCTTCATTCGCCGAAGAACAAGGAACACCTGGAGGCACAGGCAGGCCGTAGTCAGCAAATAATTGCTTGGCCTGATATTCATGCAAATTCATGATAATAGTCCGTTATTCAGGGAGCAGCACAACGCTGCTCTCGTTATTAGATATCCAATAGCAGTCTAGTTGGATCTTCCAGCAATGATTTGACATAGACCAGAAAGCCAACTGATTCTCGGCCATCGATGATACGGTGATCATAAGACAGAGCCAAGTACATCATTGGAAGTATAACCACCTGACCATCTACAGCCATTGGGCGATCCTGGATTTTATGCATCCCCAGAATTGCACTTTGTGGTGGATTGATGATGGGTGTCGACATCAGCGAGCCAAAGACACCGCCGTTAGTGATGGTAAACGTGCCGCCGGTTAAATCGGCTACCGAAAGTTTGCCATCGCGGGCTTTATCCGCCAGTGATTTGATACCTTTTTCAATTTCAGCTAACGACAGATCATCACAGTTACGCAGAACTGGCGTCACCAGTCCACGCTCGGTTGATACCGCGATGCTGATATCGAAATAGTTGTGATACAGCACATCATTACCATCAATAGAGGCGTTCACTTCCGGGTAACGCTTTAACGCCTCGCTGACAGCTTTGACATAAAACGACATAAAACCCAGCTTAATGCCATGGCGTTTTTCAAACTGTTCCTGATATTTACTGCGGATTTGCATGATCGGCTGCATGTTAACTTCATTGAAAGTCGTCAGCATCGCCGTGGTGTTTTTAGCTTCCAGCAACCGCTCCGCAATACGCTTACGCAAACGAGTCATTGGCACCCGTTTTTCTTCGCGACCATTCGATGAAATATCAACCGCTTCAACGTTGGCTATTTCCACTGGAACTGGTATTGGCTGATTACTTTGACTCTGAATGTGCTGAACAACATCCTGACGAGTAATACGGCCACCACGACCAGAACCATGTAAATTTGCTGGATCAACCTCTTCCTCGGCCAGAATGCGGCGTACCGAAGGCGTTAATATATCGCTCGCCCCGGCTTCAGCGGCGATAGGTTTCGCCGTCGTTTCTTCTCCGCTGGCTGGCAATGGCTCTAACTCAGCTAAGAGCTGATGCCCTTGCACCGTACTACCGGTCTCAAAGAATTGCTGACTAATGACACCATCCTGTGGTGCCGGCACTTCCAGCACAACCTTGTCAGTCTCAAGATCAACCAACAATTCACCGGCCTTGATGCTATCGCCAATTTTCTTATGCCAGGTACCCACTGTCGCGTCAGAAACGGATTCCGGGAGATCAGGCACCATTATTTGCAAAGTCATGGGTGTATCCTTTTATTTTATTGTCAGTGCTTCTTCGACTAATGTTTTCTGCTGCTGCAGATGCAGCGACATATACCCGACTGCAGGCGCCGCTGATGCCGGACGACCTACATAATTCAGATAAACTGAAGATGGGATCACCCTTCTCATTCTATGCTGGCAGTTATACCAAGCGCCCTGATTTTTAGGCTCTTCCTGGCACCAGACAAACTCTTGCACGTGTTCATAAGGCCGCAGGATCTCCCGCAGTTCCTCTTCCGGGAACGGATAAAGCTGCTCAATACGGATAATGGCAACCGCTTTGTTATCCGATTTCCGGCGCGCTTCCAATAAATCGTAATAGACCTTACCGGAACAAAGCACAACACGTTGTACCCCTTCCGGTGGAATAACATCGACTTCTGCAATCGCATTTTGGAAACGGCCGTCCGCCAACTCTTGTAACGATGAAACGGCTAACGGGTGTCGCAACAGCGATTTTGGTGTAAAGACCACCAGAGGCCGGCGCATCGGACGTAACATTTGTCGACGTAATAAATGATAGATCTGCGCAGGCGTAGTTGGCATACAGACTTGCATATTATGTTGCGCACACATCTGCAGATAACGCTCTGGGCGACCAGATGAGTGTTCCGCCCCCTGCCCTTCATAACCATGCGGTAACAGCAAGACTAACCCGCACAAACGACCCCACTTCTGTTCACCTGAAGAGAGGAACTGGTCAATCACCACCTGCGCACCATTGGCAAAATCACCGAACTGCGCTTCCCAAAGCGTCAAGCCATCCGGTGTTGCGGTGGCATAACCGTATTCAAAAGCCAGCACCGCTTCTTCCGACAAAACTGAATCGTAAACACGGAATGGTGCTTGTGCCGGATCAATGTTCATCAGAGGTGTGTAGGTCGAACCATCGGTCTGATTATGTAGCACAGCATGACGATGGAAGAAGGTGCCACGGCCCGAATCTTGTCCGGTTAACCGCACCGGATTTCCATTCATCAGTAAAGTGGCATAAGCCAGATTTTCGGCAAAACCCCAGTCGGCCATTTTTTCTGTTTTGCTCATCAGCAGACGGTCTTCATACACTTTCTGCACACGAGACTGCAAAACATGCATATCAGGATAGCGACACAATTTGGCAGCCAGATCACTCAACTTATCCAGCGGATAGGTTGAGTCATACGCTTCCTGCCAATCATGACCAAGAAACGGAGTCCAGTTCTGATGAATCGCGGACATTGGGCGCCACTCTTTGACCACACATTCACCACGATCCAGCGCCTGACGGTAATCGGTC
The DNA here is from genome assembly GCF_963676665.1 of uncultured Tolumonas sp. Taxonomy (NCBI): domain Bacteria; kingdom Pseudomonadati; phylum Pseudomonadota; class Gammaproteobacteria; order Aeromonadales; family Aeromonadaceae; genus Tolumonas; species uncultured Tolumonas sp. Next base: position 206,677 of record NZ_OY781371.1, on the reverse strand, counting down.
ACCATCTGGTTACCGGTGTTTTCGTCAATGATCCCTTCTTTCACTAATTGCTCAGCGTAGAGTTGGCGTGTCGTCGGATGTTGACGAATTTTTTGATACATCAACGGCTGTGTGGCGGTTGGTTCATCGGCTTCGTTATGGCCATTTCGGCGATAACAAACCAGATCTATGACTACATCACGATGGAAGGTATTACGGAAACCGATGGCGAGTTTGGTCACCCATAGTACCGCTTCTGGATGATCAGCATTCACATGGAAAATAGGCGCCTGTACCATTTTAGCGATGTCAGTACAGTAACGGGTAGAGCGCGTATCTTTCGAATTCGAGGTGGTAAAACCAATCTGATTGTTAATAACAATACGCACCGTGCCACCAACACCAAAACCACGGGTTTGTGACATGTTAAAGGTTTCCGCAACGACACCTTGCCCGGCGATAGCAGAGTCGCCGTGAATGGTGATCGGTAATACTTTATTGAATTCATTGTCATGCAGACGCTCCATTCGAGCCCGAACAGAACCAATAACCACCGGATTCACAATTTCCAAATGCGACGGGTTGAACGCCAATGCCAAGTGAACATTACCACCTTCGGTCGCAAAATCAGAAGAGAAGCCCATGTGATATTTCACATCACCGGTTCCCCAAGCATCGCCATGATGACCCGCGAATTGATCAAACAGCTCTTTCGGGCGTTTACCCAGCACGTTCACCAGCATGGTCAGTCGGCCACGGTGCGCCATACCAATGACGATTTCTTTATGCCCGGTAGCCCCCGCCTGACGAATAATCGATTTCACCATCGGGATCAGCATATCGCCGCCTTCCAGCGAAAAACGTTTTGCACCAGGGAATTTTGCACCGAGATAACGTTCCAAACCTTCGGCGGCGGTCAATTCCTCTAAGGCTTGTTTCTTCGCATCGGCTGTCCATTTCGGACGTGCATCTACCGACTCTAAACGTTCCTGGATCCAGCGCTTTTCCAACTGCGATGTCATGTGCATAAATTCGGCACCGATAACATTGCAGTAGGTTTCTTTTAGCGACGCGATCAAATCGCGTAGCGTCATGCGCTCCTGATTAGCCAGAAAACTACCAATATGAAATTCGCGATCCAGATCAGCGGTATCCAATTGGTAATATGAAAGCTCCAGCTCAGGGATCACCGGATTAGTGGTCAGCCCCAACGGATCCAGATTGGCGTATTGATGACCGGCATAACGATAGGCATTGATGAGCTGTAACACATGGAATTGTTTTTGATCTAACGCAGCATTGCCAGCGACACTGACTGCACGGCGGGGCTGTGTGACCTCCTGACGCAAGCGCTGACGAACCGGCGCATGAGGCTGTTCATTGCTCTGCGGTGCGCCCAGCTCCGAAAAACACTCACGCCATTCTAACGGAACAGAACTCGGATCTATCAGGTATGACTCATAAAGGTCTTCAACATACGAACTGTTTGCCAGATAAGAAGATCGAATCCAGGTAACGATGGCATCTTCATGCATATTCATTTGGTTTCCTTTGACCGACAGCCAGTCCGGTCATCAGTGTTTTTCATCTGACCGGATGAATCACCTGAAAACGGCACTAATTTCACTCAGTTTTGCCTTCAGGATGAAAAGGTTCCTTTTATATTCAACATATTATGATTGCCTGTTACTGTTACGGCAATCACAGAGCGAATAAGGTAACTTTAATGCTCAAAAAACAATCTTGTTTACTCATTTCTGCCGCTGTTTACGGATATAAAGCAACAGCCCATTCAGTATATTCAGCTATCCCAATTCATTACAAAAATTTAACCTATTAGAAACACAATTTTATGAACTAAGCTCCCAAACTGTGACCATTCATACATTTAGGTATCGCTATAAAATTGACAAAGTGCATCAGGATGGTTGAAATAAGTGTGACGCAGTAAGGATTTTTTATTGCTATCAAGCGCAATAGCGTTTATACGAACTATAAAGGAACAATACAAAAACGTTTCGCGTAGCTATTCCTCGCGACTACCGCTTTTACATTAATTGCAAAGGAGACTTGCCATGGCTAATAAAGTAGCCACCCTGCACATCCCCGGTCAAGAGCCGATCGAATTGCCAATCCTGTCAGGAACCGAAGGTCCTGAGGTAATCGATGTTCGCGCATTAGGGGAACACGGCTATTTCACTTACGATCCAGGTTTCCTGTCGACTGCATCCTGTACTTCAAAGCTCACCTATATTGATGGTGATGCCGGTATTCTGTTGTATCGTGGTTATCCTATTGCTGAACTGGCGAAAGATTCGAATTATCTGGAAGTCTGTTATCTGCTGCTGAATGGCGAACTGCCGAACAAAGAACAGTACGACAAATTCCGTTATATGGTGACTCGCCATACCATGGTGCATGAACAGATCACATCACTGTTCAAAGCATTCCGTCGTGACTCGCATCCAATGGCCGTTATGTGTGGGGTTGCAGGTGCTTTATCTGCGTTCTACCACGACGAATTGGATATCAGTCATGAACAGCACCGTGAAGTAGCGGCATATCGTCTGATTTCTAAAATGCCGACACTGGCTGCGATGTCTTATAAATATTCGATGGGACAGCCGTTCATCTATCCACGTAATGATCTGAGTTATGCCGGTAACTTCCTGCACATGATGTTTGCTGTGCCTTGTGAAGAATATCGTGTGAACCCGGTTATTGAGCGTGCGATGGATATTATCTTTGTACTGCATGCTGACCACGAACAGAATGCGTCGACCTCCAGCGTGCGTTTGGCCGGCTCTTCTGGTGCCAATCCATTTGCTTGTATCGCTGCAGGTATCGCATCTTTGTGGGGCCCAGCACACGGTGGTGCTAACGAAGCTTGTCTGAAGATGCTGCAGGAAATCGGCTCTGTTGAACGGATCCCACATTTTATTGCGCGCGCTAAAGATAAGAATGATCCATTCCGTCTGATGGGCTTTGGTCATCGTGTTTATCGCAACTACGACCCACGAGCAGTAGTTATGCGTGATACTTGTCATGCGGTATTGCAGGAGTTGAACATCAGCAACCATCCATTGCTGGATGTCGCAATGGAACTGGAACGTATTGCACTGTCTGATCCGTATTTTATCGAGAAAAAACTGTACCCGAACGTCGACTTCTATTCCGGTATCATCCTGAATGCGATCGGCATTCCAACATCCATGTTTACCGTTATCTTCGCCCTGGCGCGTACCATCGGCTGGATTTCTCATTGGTTGGAAATGCAGGCTGATCCAGCCAGCAAAATTGGCCGTCCGCGTCAGTTATATACCGGTGCCCCAACCCGTACTGTATTACCACTGAACAAACGTAAATAGTTGTTATTGATTAACTAATTACTTAAATATAAAAAGGGCAGCGAATCGCTGCCCTTTGTTTTTACTGCTAAATCTGATTTACGAATACTGAGCAACAAACTCTTCCAGTTTATCTACCATAAAACGTGAACCGACATAAAACGGCGTACGTTGATGCAATTCAGTAGGATCCAAATCCAGGATCCGGGTCCGGCCAGTAGATGCCTTACCACCTGCCTGTTCTGCCAAGAAGGCAATCGGATTGCATTCATACAACAAACGTAATTTGCCTTTCGGTGCATTAGTACCAGACGGATACATGTAGATGCCGCCTTTCAACAAATTACGATGGAAATCAGCTACTAACGAACCAATATAGCGCGATGTATACGGGCGTTTTTCCTGCTCATCTACCGCCTGACAATACTTGATATATTGTTTTACACCCTGCGGGAATTTCAGGTAATGACCTTCGTTAACTGAATAACAATAACCCTGTTCAGGGATCTTGATATCCGGATGAGACAAGCAGAAACAACCAATAGAAGGATCAAGCGTAAAGCCATTCACCCCCTGCCCCGTGCTATATACCAGCATGGTTGATGAACCATAAATCACATAACCGGCAGCCACTTGTCGGTGACCCGGCTGTAAGAAGTCGGCCAATGTGGCAGGCTGATCAGAGGGGGTGACCCGACGATAGATAGAAAAAATGGTGCCAACTGACACGTTTACATCGATGTTGGATGAACCATCCAATGGATCGATCAACACGACATATTTTGATTTTTTGCCACTGACCGGGTCGAAAGCAACAAAGTCATCTTCTTCTTCAGACGCTAAACCACACACTTCACCGCGTGCGGCCAGCGCATCTTTAAATTTCTCGTTCGCAAACCAATCCAGCTTTTGCTGATCTTCACCTTGCACATTGGCCCGCCCCATTGCACCGAGAATATCGCTTAAACCGGCCTGGTTAATTTCACGATTTACAATTTTGGCGGCTAAACGAATGGAGGCGAGCAAGGAGCTAAGTTCACCAGAGGCATGTGGAAAATCCGCTTGTTTTTTGATGATGAATTCGCCAAGCGTGGTCCCTATTTTCATGATGCTGTCCTTGAGAAGATATGAGTGCAAGTTGTTTGCGCAATGTTACACTTAGTTACATAAAATGCAAGCAACACAGAAGAATCGATTCAGCATAAGAATATAGAAACAAAAAAGCCAGAGATATCGCTCTGGCTTATGCTCATTTACAGTGCTGAATCACTATTTCTGTTTAATTTCATCCAGATAGCGACAAACCTTCGCCAGATCTTCAGCGGTGTCTACACCGGCAGGCGGGTTTTCTATTGCGACAGCGACATGGATTTTTTCGCCATTCCAGAGCACCCGCAACTGTTCTAATGATTCAATTTGTTCTAACGGGCTGGCTGGCCAACTGACATATTGGCGGATAAATCCGGCGCGATAAGCATAGATACCAATGTGACGCAGGAATGTATGCCGTAGCTGTTTTGGCGTCTGCGCGAAACCATCACGATCCCATGGAATGGTAGCGCGACTGAAATACAACGCATGACCTTGCTGATCCATCACCACTTTAACGGCATTCGGATTAAACACTTCGTGTTCATCTTCAATCGCCACTGCCAGCGTTGCCATAGGAGCAGAAGTGTTCGCCAGATTGTTCGCCACTTGGCTAATGATCGACGGCGGGATCAATGGTTCATCACCCTGCACATTCACCACAATGGTATCGGGTGCAAACGCATATTTTTCACACACCTCAGCCAGACGCTCGGTGCCAGACTGATGATGACTGCCTGTCATGCAGACATCAACACCTAAAGCCGATACGGCTGTGGCAACACGCTCATCATCTACCGCAACAATGACTTGGCTCGCGCCTGCTTGCTTAGCGCGTTCGACGACCCAGGCGATCATCGGTTGACCATGAATATCCGCTAACGGTTTACCGGGTAAACGGGTCGATTGATAACGCGCAGGAATAACAACCACAAAACTCATGATGGCAGCTCATCAGAGGTCAGTTGGCGCGCCCGGTTCTCCAGCAATACCGGAATATCATCTTCCACCGGATATGCCAGTTTATCGGCCCGACACACTAACTCAGCTCGCTCTTTGTCATAATTCAGTTTGCCTTTACAGATTGGGCAAGCGACGATTTCCAGTAATTTATAATCCAGTGCCATGGCGAAGCTCCTTCAGTTGAGCAAGTAATCGGGTAGCAAATTTATCCGGTAATTGTGCGGTAACGGGTAGATACCACCAATTTTCTAAAGCAAAGTCCCGGCATTTCACCGCATCTTTTTCTGTCATGATCAGCGGGCGTAAAGCAAAACGCTGCTGGAGTTCACCGGCATTAAATTGCTGATGATCAGCGTAAGCTACCTGCTGATTAAGCGCATAACCTTGCTGTAATAGACTATTAAAAAAACGGGGCGGATAACCGATGCCGGCCAACGCATCTACTGCACCGGTAATTATCGCAACATGATTGGTACGAACATTCCGCAATGGCGCGGGTTGTAGCGACATTTTGATCTCGTCAGGTCGGGCCTGCCCGCCATTACAGATAACCGCCATGACTTGTCGTAGTCGGGACGGCGTCTCACGCAATGGCCCCATTGGCATCAGCCAGCCGTTCCCTAAACGACGTTCGCCATCCATCACAGCTAATTCGATATCGCGTTGTAATGCATAATGCTGCAAACCATCATCACAGATGATGACATCAACACCGCATTGCTCGACCAGAAGCTGCACGGCAGACGCCCGCTTGGGTGCCACGGCTACCGGACAACCGCAGCGCTGATAAATCAGCACCGGTTCATCACCCGCTTCAGCCGCAGTAGCTGCAGAGTGTAACAAATAAGGATAATGCGGCGCTTTACCGCCATAACCACGACTGACCACACCAGGCCGATAACCCGCCTTGGTGAGTAAATCCACCAGCCACAACACCACGGGAGTTTTCCCGTTGCCGCCAACCGTAATATTACCAACGACAATGACAGGTACAGGTGCCCGATAGCTACGGATCCAGCCAGCACGATATAGCCCCCGACGGGCTGTTGTCAGTAATGCAAACAGTAGTGCCAGTGGTGCAAATAACCAGTTAATCCAACTGCGGCGATACCAGAGCCATTCAATCATGAGGCTTGTGCGCCCATTTGCGTGCGACGTAATAAGGCATAAGCACCACCCATTTCCAGTAATTGATCATGGGTACCACGTTCCACTATCTGGCCTTCATCCACAACCAATATTTCATCAGCCTTCTCAATAGTAGAAAGGCGATGAGCAATCACCAACGTGGTGCGGTTTTTAGTCAGCGATTCCAACGCGGTTTGAATGCGACGTTCTGATTCCGAATCTAGTGCTGAAGTAGCCTCATCCAACAACAAAATTGGCATGTCACGCAATAATGCGCGGGCAATCGCCAGACGCTGACGTTGTCCACCTGACAGTGTGGCGCCATTTTCACCAATGATTGTGTCGTAACCTTGCGGCATTTTAGTAATAAATTCATCCGCGTTAGCTAACTTGGCAGCTTCGATAATTTGCTCTCGGGTAAACTGTTCTTCTGCCGCGTAGGCTATGTTGTTGGCAACCGAGTCATTAAATAAATGTACGTTCTGTGATACCAGCGCAAATTGGCGACGTAAATCACGCAAACGATACTCACAGATATCATGACCATCCAATAGGATCTGGCCCTGCTGAATATCATAAAAGCGGGTTAATAAACTGGCGATCGTACTCTTACCGGAACCTGAACGGCCAACCAGCGCCACTGTTTTACCCGGTTCAATAGCAAAACTGACCTCGCGTAATGCTGGAGCATCTTTGGTTGGATAGGTGAAAGTAACATTTCGGAATTCGATCTGTCCCGCAGCATGGGTCAGTTCGCGTTGCCCACTGTCGTTTTCCAAAGGTAAATCAATCACATCAAATAAGCTTTGGCACGCAGCGATACCCCGTTGAAACTGCACATTCACCTGTGTAAGACTTTTCAGAGGTTTTAATAGTCCGAATAATGCCGAGATTACTGCCGCAAATGAACCCGCCGTTAATTGGTGGCTGATTTCAGGAAAAGTAGCCAGATAAAGAACGAGCGATAATGCCGTAGAGGCAATGAATTGGACGATCGGAGAACCAACCGCATCAGCAACTACCAATTTCATATTTTGCTGACGCACAGAGTTACTAACGCGGGTGAAACGTTCCGCTTCGACCTCTTGTCCGCCAAACATCAGTACTTCTTTATGACCACGCAGCATCTGCTCTGTTGAGGTAGTGATGTTCCCCATTGCATGTTGTAGTTGCCGACTCAGCTTTCTAAACCGTTTGCTGATGACAGAGATAAGCACACCAACGATTGGACCTACCACAAAAAAGATAAGCGACAATTGCCAGGAATAATAGAACATCAACACCAGCAAACCGATAACGGTACAACCTTCGCGGATCAGTGATATCAAGGTTGAACTGGCAGCAGAAGAGACTTGTCCAGCATCATAGGTCACTTTAGACAACAGACTACCGGTATTGTTTTTGTCAAAAAAGGACAGTGGCATGCCCATTAAATGGGAAAAAACCTGTTGCTGCAACCGCATAACAACGGTATTACCCACCCAGGCCATAAAATAGTCAGAGATGAAGTTACACACCCCTCGCATGGCAACCAACCCCATGATCATGAGCGGCAACCAAATCATGACCGAATGCTCTTTACCGGTTAAACCATCATCCAATAATGGTTTTATCAATGACAGCATGAAGGTATCCACACCTGCATACCCCGCCATACCAATACTGGCAATAACCAAACCTTTCTTGCGTCCAGCAGTATACCCAAGGAGACGTTTCAGAATAGGCCAACTGGCTTGCGGCGCTGCATCGTGTGCTTTGTGAGACATGAAAGATTCAAACCTTGCTGCAAAATGACCTGTCATTTTAGCGGGTGATCGCCGACTAACCAAGCATCCATCTGCCGATACCAAGGTTGAGAACGGCGAAAAGGCTTAATATCGATACTATTTTGGTTAATTTCAAAGCTGACCAAGCCATCAGTGGCCGTGATCCATTGTTGCGAGTGAAGATAACGAGCCACTATTTCCGCATGAGGATGATGCCAGCGGTTTTGATATCCGGCACTGTGGACCACATATTTTGGTGTAACCGCTGCAATAAAAGCCAATGAAGAGGATGACCTACTGCCATGATGGGGTGATGACAAGATATCACTGCGCAGCAAACCGGCAGGTAAAGTAGTTAATTCCGACTCTGCTTGATGTTGCACATCGCCCGTTAATAATACGCTGTGATTGCCATCACTAATACGCAACACACAAGAGTCTTCATTTATATCACCACCCGATGAATTTTGCGGTGACAACATAGTGAGTTGTAACTGACCCCAGTCCCATTGCTGCCAGCGTTGGCAAATTTGCGTCTCTGCATTTAGTTTTGCGGAAGAGACAATATGCGCCTGAGGATATTTTTGGTTAATCCGCTGCCAGTTAGCTGCATGATCTTTATCTCGATGGCTCACGATCAGATAATCTAGCTGCTGGACTCCATGATAATCCAACATCGGAAAAATCGCTGCATCAGCCATATTGTATCCGCCGGGATACGCATCGCCGGTATCAAACAATAGCGCTCGATTGCCCTGACTCACCAAGACGGATAACCCTTGCCCGATATCCAGCATATCCACTCGCCAGTCAGGCTCTGACTCACAACCGGCAAACAATAATCCGCAGATGGCTAATAACAACAAACCAAATTCGCGCTTTATGACCACCGGAGTAAACCGCCAGATGAGCCAAACCGTCAAACTCCAGAACAGCATTCGTTGTTGATAGGCAGAAAGCGACAGCCAACCAGATCCCCAATGTTGGACCCATTCCAACATGGACATTAACCAGTGCAGCTGCAAATCACACAACCAAAAGCCAAAACGCGCTAATGCGGGAATAATGGGCACTAATAACCCAGAAACCAGTCCAATAGGTACAATTGAGAAAGTAAACCATGGCCCAGCAGGAATGTTAATTAAAACACTGCTGACACTCAGGCCATCAAACAACAGCAGCTGAAAAGGCAACAGCAGCACTGTCATTAACCACTGAATTTGCCACATAGATGGCTTGCGCCATAAAAAACCGGCAATACCTAAGATCCCAACCGCAATAAAAGAAAGCCAACTACCGGCAGAAAATACCGACCAAGGATCAATCGTGAGCATAATGGCTAGAGCGACCAGCCAGATCCGGATTGCTGACCATTCCCGTTGCCAAAGTCTTAACACCACCCAGATCCCAAGCATGATCAGCGACCTGACAGTGGGTGCTGAAAAATCGGCTAACGCACTGTATAACAGCGCAAAACCCATCCCTATTAACCAATGTATAGCCGGAAGTTTTTCCGCAAAACGTTGCAGCAATAAACGAGACAACGCCATACCAATCCAAGCAATAAGCCCAATATGCATGCCGGAAATGGCTATGAGATGGATTAAGCCGGTATCACGAAGTGTCTGCCAGTCGTCTTTATCAACATCCTGTTGTTCACCATAAATCAACGCCATCAATAGTTCAGGTTGATAAAATTCATGCATTAGTTGGCGCGATGTATCCAGCCACTGCTCACGCCAGTGGTGATTAGCCTGATAGGTCAATGCGAGTTGACTGATTGTGCCGGTCGCTGTGACCCCTTGCCCCAGCAACCAGCGCTCAGAATTAAACCCGGCTGGATTCCCCAACCCATGGGGTATTTTCAGTTTTGCCAAAATATGGAGTTTATCGCCACGTTTCAGCCGATATTTATTATTGTTTAACGTTAACCGAATTGTCGGTTCGAGCCAAAATGCCTGCTGATTGATCTGCTGAGCAGAAACTAAGAGTTGCTGGTGATCTGATTTCTGATAGGCCTGAGTAACAGTTACATCTAGCTCATGCTGCGCAGGTATTTCCAGATGTTGAGTTTTTAACCAACCCAGTTGCAGGTTAAAAAAAACAACGGCCCAACCAAGACCACAGAAAACAGCACCAGTGAATCGATAACGAAACAGTAAGAGCAACCCGAGGAGTAAAACAGCACTCCCCAACCAAATTGGCGGCAATTCGGGCCAGAACAATGCAGTACAGATACCCAAGGCTATTCCCAGCAGCAACCTTTCCACGCTTGATCTCTTAATTAAGTCATTGAATTGCTATTTTCTCGTTCTGAATAGGCGGCTAAAAGCTGTTGGTTTTTACGTTTCAGGGATATTTTGCGTTCAAAAAATCAACGATCAGATCTCAGGAGGTTGCTTATTTCACATAAAAGGGAGAAAACTACCCCTGATTTACACACGCACCATCTAATGAGTGTCATAATCGGCCGACATTATGTTGTTGTAGTTTGATGTGTTGTCTCTAACTGATTAGTAAAATAACCATGAGACTACCGGGCAGGAATGGGGTGAAAAATACAATAAGATGGACATTCTAATTTCCATTTTCTCTGATTATGGCTATGTAGCCGTTTTCGTTATGCTGTTACTTTGTGGTTTTGGCCTACCGATCCCTGAAGATATCACGCTGGTTGCAGGCGGAATAATTGCCGGTTTAGGTTATGCAGATGTGCATACTATGTTTGCCGTATGCATGGCTGGGGTACTGATTGGCGATGGCACTATGTTTACCCTGGGGCATACTTTTGGTCAGCGCATACTGGCTTTTGCACCGATCAGACGTATTGTGACGCCACACCGCTTTGCTCAGGTGCAGGAAAAATTCGTTAAATATGGTAACTGGGTACTTTTTGTCGCCCGTTTCTTACCTGGTTTACGTTCGCCAATTTTTATCGTTGCAGGTATGAGTCGCCGCATTTCAATTTGGCAATTCATCATAATGGATGGCCTTGCTGCTTGTATTTCTGTACCCGTATGGGTCTATCTTGGTGACTATGGTGCGTATAACCGCGATTGGCTGCTGCATATGGTTAAACGCGGCCAAACCGGTATCTACTCATTACTAGCCTTGGGAATATTGATACTGGTTGTTATAGTTTTACGCCACAGACGCAGTAAACAATAATCTGAGATGAAATAAAAAAACCAGCAGATTCGCTGGTTTTTTTATATGTGAAATTTGCAATTAATGCCCTAGCTCTCTGGCGGGTAATAACTGACTCGCCCGCCAAGCGGGATATAATGTTGCCAGTAAACTCATCAGGATAGCGGCTGTCGTTACTACCACCACATCAATCATATGCAGCTCCGATGGCAGGAAATCGATAAAGTAGATCTCAGGGTTCAAGAACTGATAACCGATTAATTGCTCCAGCCCGTGAATGATCGATGACAAATATTGGGCCAGTAAACAACCCAGTAACGCACCACCTCCGGCACCAATCAATCCGTTCACCATGCCTTGCGTCATAAATACCAGCCGGATCTGCCAGTTCCCCGCCCCCATGGTCTTGAGTATTGCGATATCGCCCCGTTTTTCATTTACCGCCATCACCAGCGTCGACACGATATTAAAACACGCGACTGCCACTACCATCAGTAACACCACGTACATGACTGTTCGCACCATCTGAATATCCTGATACAGATAGCCTTGCGAGGTCATCCAGCTGCGCAGATACATACGATACGGTAATTGATTGGCCGCTTGATACGCGATGGTTTGAGCAGAAAGCACATCGTTTACTTCAATGCTTAATCCCTGCACCTCATTTTTCCAACCCAGCATCGATTGCGCATCTTGCAGATGGATATAACCTAATAAACCATCTAACTGACCGCCTAATTTCAGCAGACCCACGACGGTAAACTGACGTTGCATCGGTGCCGCAAAAGCTGACTGTGCATTTTTATCCGGCACTTGCATGGTGACACTATCACCAATTTTCACACCGAGTTTTTTGGCAATTTGCTGACCGATGATCACTCCATTTTCGCCGGGATGTAACGCATCCAGCCCATTGCCGGTCATATAATTGCCAGCTTGTGAGATCTCTTTTTCTTCGGCAGGTAACACAGCACGTAATTGCGCCGCTTTCATTTTACCGCCCGCTTCCAACATACCGTTTAGCGAAATCAACGGCGCGACAGCGGTAATTCCAGGCTGTTTTTTTAATATTTGAATTGCAGACGGCCAATCGCTGAAGCCACCGGAAACCAGCTCAACTTCCGCATGCGGGATCACCGCCAGTACGCGTTGACGCAATTCGCGCTCAAAGCCGTTCATGGCCGACAATCCTAAGATCAGCGCCATAACCCCTAACGCAATGCCAATAATTGAAGAGGCAGAAATAAAGCTGACAAAACGACTGCTACGGCGTGTCCGGCTATAACGCAAGCCCACAAACAGCGCGAAAGGCTGAAACATTATTCGCCTCCCACTAACGCGCCATCAACCATGTGAACCTGACGATGCAGTTTGCCTGCCAACTCCCGATCGTGCGTGACCACTACAAATGCGGTACCCAATTCACGATTAAGCTGGCACATCAATTCATAAATCGCCGTCGCGCTTTTATGATCCAGATTACCGGTTGGTTCATCCGCTAACACCAGATGCGGTTCATTCACCAACGCGCGGGCAATGGCCACACGTTGACGTTCGCCGCCAGATAATTCTGCCGGGCGATGCGTAATACGATGTGATAACCCAACACGGCCCAGCATTTCTGTGGCCATCTGCGCTGCTTTTTTTACCGCCATACCGCCGATCAACAACGGCATCGCCACATTTTCTAATGCCGTGAACTCACCTAACAGATGATGGAATTGATAGACAAAACCCAATTCCCGATTACGAAATTGCGCTTGTTGTTGGCTGTTCCACTGATAAATATCCTGCTGTTCAAACAGCACAGTACCGGATGTTGGAGTATCTAACGCGCCCAATAAATGCAACATGGTGCTTTTACCAGAGCCAGAACTGCCCACAATCGCCAGCATCTCTTTTTGCATAACAGTCAGATTAATGCCGCGTAACACTGGGGTTTCTAACTCACCTTCACGATAAGTTTTTACCAGATCCTGACAACGCAACAGGATGTTATTCATAACGTAACGCCTCCGCCGGACGAATATGGGCGGCACGATAGGCCGGATACAGCGTCGCCATAAAACTCATTAATAATGCCCCGAATGCAATCAGTAATACCTGCGATATTTGTAACTCGACCGGCAGGCCACCGCCACCAGCATCCATATACAGATTGAGCCCTAATATGCGCAGCACTGGGTTCAGATAGTGCGTTAACACTACCCCGCCAATCATGCCAAATATGCCGCCAAGCACACCGCTCCAGATCCCCTGCACAATGAAGATCTTCATAACAGTCTGACTTTGCATGCCCATGGTACGCAAGATCGCCACTTCACCTTGTTTGTCCAATACCACCATGACCAACGCAGAAAGAATATTGAATGCCGCCACCAGAATGATCAGCACTAACATCAGACTCATGATGTGTTTTTCCATCGCCACCGCGCGAAACAGTTCCCCACGCTCCTGACGCCAGTCTTGAAACACCAGTGATGATGGCAACTTGGTTTTGGCGATATCGTCAGTCTGAAACGCATCATCTAACCACACCCGCCAGCCAGTGATATTTTCCGGCTGATAACGTAGTAAACGACGGGCATCATCCAGATGGATCAGCGCAATCTGATCATCTACTGGCGAACCAACATCAAACAGAGCCACCACATGAAACAGACGCTGTGATGGCACTCGCCCCATGGGGGTAAAACGGCTGCCTTCACTGACTAGCACCCGCACTTGATCACCCGGCATAACACCGAGTTTTTGCGCCAGCGCACCGCCCAGGATGATATTAAATTTCCCGGCAACCAACCGTTGCAAGGCGGCATTACCCAGGGTTTGACGTAATAAATCCTGTTTCGGGTAGTTTTGTGGGTCTAACCCTTGCAACGCGATCGGCGCCAAACTACCCGGACTTTGCACCATGCCTTCTGTGGTAATAAAAGGTGCAGCCGCTTGCACATGCGGCAATTGCATAACAGTCTGTTGATATTGTTGCCAATTCGCCAATTGACCTGATTCAGTAGTGATCACCCCATGTGGAACCACGCCTAAAATACGGTCCTTCAGCTGAGCCTCAAAGCCATTCATCACGGAGCTGACGACGATCAACGCCAGTACACCGATAGCAATTCCGAAGGTTGAAAATATGGAGATAAAAGAAGCAAATCGATTATCACCTCTGGCGCCAGCGTATCGCAGACCTATTGCCAGACTGACAGGTTGAAAAATGAGTGATTTCACGCTGTTTCCAAGCGTTGCGCAATCCAAGAGTTAGCGGATAATAAAGGTAAGACATCCACTCAACAAGGGGTTCTCCTTGAGCGAGCAATATTTTAGTGTGCATCACTGTTTAAGTATCAGTGTGATTCCAATGGAACAAGGTTTTGAATTGCCAGATCATGACACTTTTGAGGCTGAAATTCCGGAACCGTTCAAAATATCCAACACGATTGTACAGTTGGATTTAAGCAATGCGCGGGCGTTACGCAGCATTAGTGATGATATTGGCTATCTGGTGGATGTCATTAACCAGCAATCGCGCAAATTGAATCTGCTGATGACACATATTCTGATGCAGGATGATGACCCACAATACCGGCATCTGACCTTAAGTTTTGGTGGTAGTCAGCTGACCTTTCACACGTCTTTAGCGTTGGAAAAAAATCAGCTGTTACGCCTGAAAATTTTTGTCCGCGAAGAAGCCAGCGCCGTTTATTGTTACGGACGTGTCACGAATATCGTCTCGGAAGAAGATCGTTCTCTGATCACCGTCGAATATGCCTTAATTCGGGAAGATGATCGTGAGTTGTTGATCAGAGCCGGGATGCATGAGCAATCACGTCAGCTCAAAGAGCGGGCAGAAAAGAAATATCAACTAACCTGAAACTGACTAATGACCAATTACTTTTCCTTTTCATTGAATGCCAAAGCGAATCAACGTCTTACCTTTGGACAGTTAACTGGCAGTAGTCTTTCTCTGGCGATTGCTGAGCTGGCAAAAACACAAGAGCATCCTGTTGTATTGGTGGTGCATGACACACCGACAGCCTTGTATTTAGAGCAGGAAATTAGCTTCCTGCTGGCAGAATCGACGATTCCGGTACGGCTTTTTCCTGACTGGGAAACCTTGCCTTACGATACATTTTCCCCGCATCAGGACATCATATCCCAGCGTATCGAAGCGCTTTATCATCTGCCGCGCATGAAAAAAGGGCTGCTGATCTTGCCGGTCGCTACCTTGATGTTACGCACCGCACCATCGAGCTTTATTGATGGCCACAGCTTGTTGGTAAAACCCGGTGATAAGCTCGATCTGCATAATCTGCGTCGTCGCTTGGAGCATGCCGGTTACAATGCGGTCGAACAAGTGCTGGAACATGGTGAATATGCCGCGCGTGGTTCTTTGCTCGATCTATTCCCGATGGGCTCATCACAACCTTATCGTATTGATTTCTTCGATGATGAAGTCGATACCATCCGAGCATTTGATCCTGACACGCAGCGTTCTCACGATCCGGTAAAAGAAGTTCGATTATTACCCGCCCACGAATTCCCGACGGATAAAAATGCCATTGAAGGCTTCCGTCAACGCTTCCGAGAACTATTCGATGCCAGCCGGGAACCCGGCTCGGTTTATCAGCAAGTCAGTAAGGGCATGTGGCCAGCGGGTATTGAATATTATCTGCCGCTGTTTTTTGAACAGACATCGACATTACTGGATTATCTACCAGCATCCAGCTTGATCATGACAGTGGGTGATATTCAGCAAGCCAGTGAACAATTCTGGCAAGATGTACAGCAACGCTATGAAGATCGTCGTTACGATTTAACCCGTCCGCTGTTATCACCAGCAACCTTGTATCTGCCGATAGATCAGTTATTCGGAGTGCTGAAAGAACGCACGCAGATCCACTGTCAGACACTGCCTACGGAAGAAAAAGCCGGTCGCGTGAATCTACCGGTCAATGCACTGCCCGAACTAACCATTGAAGCCAAACAACAAGAGCCGTTGGAAGCACTGCAACGTTTCTTGAGCTTATTCAATGGTCGGATCTTATTTTCGGTGGAATCAGAAGGGCGTCGAGAAGCATTACTGGAATTACTGACACCACTGCAGATCCAACTACCGATCCTGAGTTCATTTGATGCATTCGCCAACGGCGCAGATCAATTTGCGATCATTGTCAGTCCGCTGGAACATGGCTTTATTCTGCCGCAAGCCAATGTGGCGCTGATCTGTGAAAACGATCTGTTTGGTCAGAAAGTTGTCCAACGTCGCCGTCGCGATAAAAAAGCCAGTGCTGGCAGCGATGCGATTGTTCGTAATCTGGCAGAGCTCACTATTGGGCAACCCGTCGTGCACCTCGATCATGGTGTTGGTCGTTACGTCGGGCTGCAATCGCTGAATGCCGGTGGCATTGCCGCTGAATATCTCACGCTGGAATACGCTGGTGCTGACAAACTTTATGTGCCAGTAACCTCACTGCATCTCATCAGCCGTTATAGCGGCAGTGAAAATCCGCCATTACACAAACTCGGTGGTGAAGCCTGGCTAAAAGCGCGGAAAAAAGCCGTCGAAAAAATCCGTGATGTGGCCGCTGAACTCTTGGATGTGTACGCCAAACGCGCTGCCCGACCGGGTCTGGCATTCCGGCATGATAAACAAGCCTACAGTAAATTTGCCGCCGGATTCCCGTTTGAAGAAACGCCGGATCAGCTCAACGCTATTAATTCCGTGCTCGGTGATATGTGCCAAGCCAAAGCCATGGATCGACTGGTCTGCGGTGATGTCGGTTTTGGTAAAACCGAAGTAGCTATGCGCGCTACTTTTGTGGCGGTGCATGCCGGTAAACAGGTTGCGGTATTGGTTCCAACAACGCTGCTGGCACAACAGCATTATGAAAACTTCCGCGATCGGTTTGCCAACTGGCCCGTCAATATAGAGGTCATGAGCCGCTTCAAAAGCGCTAAAGAACAGAAAGTCGCGATGGAAGCGCTGGCGGAAGGCAAAATCGATATCATCATCGGCACCCACAAACTGCTTTCCGAAGATATCCGCTTTAAAGATCTTGGCTTGCTGGTTGTCGATGAAGAGCACCGTTTCGGTGTACGCCAAAAAGAAAAGATCAAAGCATTGCGTGCCGATGTCGATATTCTGACCCTGACTGCAACGCCGATCCCGCGCACGCTGAATATGGCGTTATCTGGTATGCGCGATCTTTCTGTTATCGCTACCCCACCGGCAAAACGATTGGCTATTAAAACCTTTGTTCGCCAGCACGATAAAGCGGTGGTGCGTGAAGCCATACTGCGTGAACTGAAACGTGGCGGTCAGATCTATTATCTGCACAACAATGTGGAAACTATCGAGCAAACAGCGGCACAACTCAGTGAGCTGGTGCCAGAAGCGCGTATCGGTATTGCGCACGGCCAGATGCGAGAACGGGAACTGGAACGGGTAATGTCTGATTTTTATCATCAGCGTTACAACCTGTTAGTGTGTACCACGATTATTGAAACCGGCATCGATGTGCCCAGCGCTAACACCATCATTATGGATCGCGCCGATCATCTAGGCTTGGCGCAGTTGCATCAATTGCGTGGCCGTGTGGGGCGCTCGCACCATCAGGCGTATGCCTATCTGTTAACACCACATCCGAAACAGATGACCAAGGATGCTATCAAACGGCTGGAGGCCATTGAATCACTGGAAGATTTGGGTGCCGGTTTTGTACTGGCAACTCACGATCTGGAGATCCGTGGTGCCGGTGAATTACTGGGAGATGAACAGAGCGGACAGATCGAATCCATTGGTTTCACACTGTATATGGAAATGCTGGAACAAGCCGTTAATGCGCTGAAAGAAGGTAAAGAACCGTCATTAGATCAGCTGTTATCCGATCATACCGATATCGAATTGCGCCTGCCTGCTTTGCTACCGGATGACTATATCCCTGATGTTAATATGCGTCTGTCTATCTACAAGCGTATTGCCAGTTGTAATACCCAAGACGAAATCGATGAGCTCAAAATTGAATTGATTGATCGTTTTGGTTTGCTGCCGCCTGCGGCACAAAACCTGATCCAAATTTCGCGTTTCCGTCTGTTAGCCAAACCGCTTGGTCTGAAACGAATTGAAATTGCTGATCGGGGTGGCTTTATCGATTTCGCGCAGGATACCAAGGTCAATCCGATGTTTATCGTCAGTTTGATGCAAACACAACCGCGATTATATCGAATGGATGGCCCTACCCGTCTGCGTTTTAATCTACCCAGTGACGACGCGAAAACGCGTTTCGCTTTGGTAGAACAAATCCTCGACTCCTTTGCAAAAAATAGTATTTAAGCGATTAAATAAACGATGCTCACTCAGATGAGTGGGTATCGTCTAATCCCATTGCGACAAATAGGCCACAATGATTTGCTGATAGTGATCCAGCAAGACTTTTCTGACACCCGCCTTTCCCCTTTACAACAACATCTAACATACTGAATAAAATTCTATATTTGTAATCAGCCTGTTGTGATCCGTTTATCAGGAAGGATGTCACCATGAAAATAGCGCATAAACTTTATATTCTCATCGCAGTCGGTTTTTTAGGCTGTCTGCTGATAGGTGGTACATCGCTTATCAAGATGGCCAAGATAAATGACAATATTATCTATATCACCGATAACAGCATTCCTAGCATCCGCAATTTAAACCAAACAGAAGTTCATTTTCTGACACTCCGCACCTACATTATCAGCCACATCACTTATAGCGAAGACGCTCGAGCAATGCGCAGTGCGGAAGAAAAACTACGTGAGTTTGAAAAATTGATCGATGAAGAAAAAGCCGTCATACAGACCAAAATGACAGAATATGAAACCAAATATGTCACGGATTCAGAAGATCTCGCGCTATTTCAGAAAATAAAAGTAGCAATGGATAAATATCAGGAAACAGCTAAAAAAGTGATCGATATTTCAGCTACCTATGAAGCTAAACAAGCACGTAGTGAATTAGCCAATCTGCAAGAGATTGGTAAAGTAGTAGCAGCAGCATTGCAAGAAAGTATTGAACATAACAATCGAATTGCTGCTGAAGATAAGAAAAAAGGTGAAGAAAATTATACCAGTGCCCGTTGGACAGTCATGCTCGCCTCGGCAGGCGTATTAGCATGTTTACTTGCACTTGGTTTATTGAGTGTAAGTCAGATCCGCCGTGGTGTGAGTGGTGCGCAACAGACTATTGCCCGCATAGAACAATCTCTCGACTTTACTCTGCGCGCAGACGATAAGGGTAACGATGAGATCAGCCTGATGTTGCGTTCATTTAATCACTTGATCTCCGGCATGCAACATAACCTAAAAGAACTCTTACAAGGAGTGCATGCCGTCAATACGACTGCTGAAGAATTACTACAATCTGCGCATCAGGTTACAGAAAGCTCTCAAACGCAAAGTGCCTCTTCCGCACAAATGGCCGCATCAGTAGAAGAAATGACCGTTAGTATTAATCAGGTCGCAGAACAAGCGGCCGATGCCAGTATTTGTACTTCTGATGCTGGTAAACGAGCTCAAAATGGACAACGTGTTATCGATCAAACAGTAAATAATATTCATGCCATTGAAAATGCTGTTGATAACGCCGCTGGCGATATCGCTATGTTGGAAGAAAAAAGCCGCGAAATCGCATCCGTAATTAATGTGATTCGTGATGTTGCAGAACAAACCAATTTGTTGGCGCTTAATGCCGCTATAGAAGCTGCCCGCGCTGGTGAACAAGGTCGTGGTTTTGCAGTAGTCGCTGATGAAGTACGTAGTTTGGCAGCCAGAACAGCGACTTCTACGGTAGAGATCGGAAAAATTATTTCTGCAATTCAAAGTGTCTCTAATGCAGCAGTAGCGCGAATGAAAGAAGCGGTGAGCAAAGTAGAAGCAGGTGTCGCTGGTGCCGGAGAAGCCAGAAGTACCATGACCGAGATCTGTGATGTAACTAGCCGCAGTTTAGAACTGGTCGCACATATTTCTGATGCCATAAGAGAACAAGGGCTGGCAACCGATTCGATTGCTCAACAAGTAGAAAGTGTTGCAGGTATGGCTGAAGAAAATAGTGAATCAGCAAGAAGCTCAGATCAATTGGCTAATCGACTGGAAAAAGTCGCTGCCAGCATGGAAAAAATTGTTTCTGCTTACCGGCTCTGATTTTCAGCTGGATAAAAAAGTGGACGCCATTTCGGCGTCCTCTTTTATTAATTAACAGTGAATACTGTCTTATTCAGTCATTGGTACGTTGTCTACTGCCACTTCCTGCTCAACCGGTGCAGCTTCAACTGCTTGTTCCGCAGCTGGCTGATCATCACGTTTTGCTTCTTTGATAGACAGACGGATACGGCCCTGGCGATCCACTTCCAGCACTTTAGTGCGAACCATGTCACCTACTTTCAGGTAATCAGATACATCTTTCACGCGTTCATCAGTGATTTGTGAAATATGAACCAGACCATCTTTACCTGGCAGAATGTTTACGAACGCACCAAACTCAGCCAAACGAGTGACTTTACCTTCGTAGATACGGCCGATTTCAACATCAGCAGTCAATGCCTGGATGCGACGGATCGCTTCTTGTGCTGCTTCGCCGCTTACTGCCGCGATCTTCACAGTACCATCATCTTCCAGCTCGATCGTGGTGCCGGTTTCTTCAGTCAGAGCACGGATCACAGAACCGCCTTTACCGATCACGTCTTTGATCTTCTCTGGATTGATCTTGATGGTATGAATGCGAGGAGCGAAATCAGAGATATCGTTACGCGCAGCACCAATCGCTTTGTCCATCACAGTCAGGATGTGCAAACGCGCATCACGAGCCTGTTTCAGAGCGATCTGCATGATTTCTTTAGTGATACCTTCAATTTTGATGTCCATCTGCAGCGCAGTAACACCTTCAGAAGTACCGGCTACTTTGAAGTCCATATCGCCCAGATGATCTTCATCACCCAGAATGTCAGACAGAACTACGAAGCTATCGCCTTCTTTAACCAGACCCATTGCAATACCTGCAACAGAAGCCTTGATTGGAACGCCCGCGTCCATCAGAGCCAAAGAAGTACCACAAACAGAAGCCATTGAAGAAGAACCGTTAGATTCGGTAATTTCAGAAACGACACGAACAACGTAAGGGAATTCAGCTTGTGATGGAATAACAGCCGCAACACCACGACGCGCCAGACGACCATGGCCGATTTCACGACGTTTCGGTGAACCGATCATGCCAGTCTCGCCCACGCAGTATGGTGGGAAGTTGTAATGCAGCATGAAACGATCAGTACGTTCACCAGTGATTTCATCAATGGTTTGCGCATCACGTTCAGTACCCAAAGTACAAGCTACCAGCGCCTGAGTTTCACCACGAGTAAACAGTGCAGAGCCATGAACGCGTGGCAGAACGCCAGTACCTACGCTCAGCGCACGGATCATCTGTGGATCACGGCCATCGATACGCGGTTCACCACGCAGGATACGACCACGAACAACATCGCTTTCCAATTCATGGAACAGATCAGCGACTTCGCCAGCATCCTGAGTTTCATCAGAAGCCACGATTTCAGCAACGATACGTTGTTTCAGAGCAGAGATTGCATCATAACGCACCGCTTTTTCAGTGATACGGTAAGCTTCACCGATAGCTTCAACAGCCAGATCAGCAATTTTTGCTTTCAGAGTTACGTTAGCTGCCGGAGCAACCCAATTCCATGGTGTGGTACCCACTTCAGCTGCAAATTCATTAACAGCTTTGATTACTGTTTGCAGTTGATCGTGACCATACACAACCGCACCCAGCATCACTTCTTCTGGCAGGATAGCGGCTTCAGATTCAACCATCAGCACCGCTGCAGCAGTACCAGCAACCACCAGATCCAGTTTACTGTCTTGCAGTTCAACCACTGATGGATTCAGAACATATTGATCATTAATATAACCAACACGCGCAGCACCGATTGGGCCGTTAAATGGAATGCCAGAGATAGCCAGTGCCGCAGAAGTACCGATCATCGCTACGATGTCAGGAGACACTGCTGGGTTAACTGACATTACAGTCGCAACAACCTGAACTTCGTTCAGGAAACCTTCTGGGAACAGAGGACGAATAGGACGGTCAATCAGACGGGCAGTCAGTGTTTCACCTTCGCTAGGACGACCTTCGCGTTTGAAAAAACCACCCGGAATACGGCCTGCTGCGTAGGTACGCTCTTGATAGTTAACAGTCAGCGGGAAAAAATCGCGACCTTCAACAGCTTCTTTTTTACCAACAACAGTTACTAATACTGCAGTATCGTCCATGCTGACCATAACAGCTGCAGTTGCCTGACGAGCCATAACACCTGTTTCAATCGTTACAGTGTGCTGACCATAGGGGAAGGTTTTTACAATAGGATTCACGTGAATTTCCTTTTATTAATTTCGTCGCTCAAAATGCGCGCTTATTATAGCTGAAGGCGAGCACAATAGGTAATCAGGGATGGATCGACTTCAGATATAATTCTGGTGCAATTGTCACTTATGTCACGAAAAAACAAAAGGAGGCATAAGCCTCCTTTTGTATGAATCACTAAGAATGAATTAGCGACGCAGACCCAGTTTAGAAATCAGATCTTTGTAACGTGCATCATCTTTGCGTTTCAGGTAGTCCAGCAATTTACGACGCTGAGAAACCATACGCAGCAGACCACGACGGCCATGGTGATCTTTAGAATGTACTGAGAAATGGCCTTGCAGATGGTTGATCTGAGCAGTCAACAGGGCAACCTGAACTTCTGGTGAACCAGTGTCATTGGTACCGCGAGAGAAATCAGCAACGATCTTGGCTTTAGTTTCAGCATTTAGTGACATAGTGTACTCCTGAGTTTAATGGACTGTGAGCCGATCACTAATTCAGCCCACAGAGAAGCTGCGCATTCTAGCACAGCTGTAATAACAGACAAGCTACTCAGCTTGATCATCCGCATCTGGCATATCGCCACCGATGCGAACGAGACGACGCGGCGCAACCTTACCGTCTTCGTCAATTTCACCCACACCAATAAATTCTGCCTCAGGACCAACAGTCATGCGGACAAAACCTTCAGTTAGTGCGTGTGGCACCATCACCGCCTGCCCTTGTGTTACATAGGCAGCCAGAATGGATGATATGTTCACTTCTGGCAGATTGCTCACTGCGCTATCCATTGGCAATAAGTAATAGTCCAATTTCTCGCGTGGTGGAATACCCTGCTCACGGCATTCATCCAGAATTTCATTCAGTTTTTCAAGGCTGAGCATTTTGTCGTTCGGATATTTCGCAACCTGAGTACGACGTAACTGAATAACATGTGCCCCACAGCCTAACAACTCGCCTAAATCGTCGACTAGTGAACGAATGTAAGTGCCTTTAGAACAATGCACTTCCAATGAGATTGTATCGTCGGAGAAATCGAGCAATTCCAGCGAATAAATAGAGATAGGACGTGCTTCACGCTCAATCTCTATTCCTTCACGAGCATATTCATACAGTGGGCGCCCCTGATGTTTCAATGCTGAAAACATCGATGGCACCTGTAAGATATCGCCGCGGAATTTATCTAACGCCAATGATAATTGAGATTCAGTTACGCTTACCGGACGAACAGAGACAACAGAACCTTCAGAATCACTGGTGTCTGTCCGAACACCTAAACGTGCAGTTACGCAATAACGTTTGTCAGCATCCAGCAGAAATTGGGAGAATTTGGTGGCCTCACCAAAACAGATAGGCAGCATCCCCGTGGCCAGTGGATCTAAAGCACCAGTGTGACCAGCTTTGGCTGCGTTATAGATACGCTTTACTTGTTGCAGCGCATCATTCGAAGTGATACCGCTTGGTTTATCCAGCAGTATAATGCCGTGTACATCACGACCCTTGAAGCGACGTCGTCGAGACATCTTTAATCACGATCCTCCTCGCTCAGATCGGTCGATTCGCCACGGCGAAGCTGATCATCACGAACGGTATTAGTAATCAGGTTGGAGATTCGCATCCCTTCAACCAGCGTTTTGTCATAGACAAAGCGAATTTCTGGCACAACGCGCAGTTTCATCGCTTTACCCAACAGAATACGAATATAACCTGAAGCATCATTCAGCACTTTGATGCCTGCCTCAATGTTATCTTCTTCGTTCAAAAAGAACGTTACAAAAACTTTGGCATGCTGCAGGTCACGCGTCAATTCAACATCAGACACCGTCGCCATTCCAACACGAGGATCTTTTATTTCGCGCTGTAAAATTACGGCTATTTCACGTTGGATCTGCTGTGAAACCCGATCTGCGCGTCCAAACTCTTTTGCCATTTTCAACTCCAGAGTAAACGGGGGAATAAATTCCCCCGTAAACGATTACAGCGTACGCTGAATTTCGACAATTTCGTAAACTTCGATCTGGTCACCAGGACGCACATCATTGTAGTTCTTAACTGCGATACCACACTCGTAACCGTTTTTAACTTCAGGTACGTCATCTTTGAAGCGGCGCAGAGATTCCAGCTCACCTTCATAAATAACAACGTTATCACGCAACACACGAATTGGGTTGTTACGCTTAACAGTACCTTCAGTCACCATACAACCGGCAACAGCACCAAATTTAGGTGAACGGAATACATCACGAACTTCAGCCAAACCAATGATTTGCTGTTTGTATTCTGGCGCCAGCATACCGCTCATCGCCTGACGAACCTCATCGATCAAATCGTAAATTACAGAGTAATAACGCAGATCGATATTTTCAGACTCGATAATCTTACGAGCAGAAGCGTCCGCACGAACGTTGAAGCCCAGTACGATAGCATTAGAAGCAGCTGCCAAGCTGGCATCAGTTTCTGTAATACCACCCACACCAGAACCAATGATCTTCACTTTCACTTCGTCGGTAGACAGTTTATTCAGAGAGTCCGCAATTGCTTCTACAGAACCTTGTACGTCAGCTTTCAGTACAACATTCAGCTCAGAAACTTCACCTTCCGTCATGTTGGAGAACATGTTCTCCAGTTTAGATTTCTGCTGACGAGCAAGTTTGATGTCACGGAATTTGCCCTGACGGTAAAGAGCCACTTCACGCGCTTTTTTCTCATCACGCACAACAGTCACTTCATCACCAGCAGAAGGCACGCCGGACAGACCCAATACTTCAACTGGGATAGATGGACCAACTGAATC
Organism: uncultured Tolumonas sp.; assembly: GCF_963676665.1. Lineage (NCBI taxonomy): Bacteria > Pseudomonadati > Pseudomonadota > Gammaproteobacteria > Aeromonadales > Aeromonadaceae > Tolumonas > uncultured Tolumonas sp. Next base: position 181,051 of record NZ_OY781371.1, on the reverse strand, counting down.
AACACTGCGACCCATTTCATCACGCATCGCACGTACACGGCCATATTCCAGACCACACAGCACGATATCGCCTTGGCGCAGAGTACCTTCCTGAACAAGGATAGTTGCAACCGGACCACGCCCTTTATCCAAGCGAGACTCGATAACTACACCACTTGCCATCGCATCACGAACAGCGGTTAATTCCAGAACTTCAGACTGCAACAAGATAGAATTCAGCAGATCGTCAATACCTTCACCGCTTTTCGCAGATACTTTAACGAACTGGTTCTCACCACCCCACTCTTCTGGGATAACGCTATAACGAGTCAACTCGTTCATCACGCGGTCTGGATCAGAGTCAGGTTTATCGACCTTGTTAACTGCAACAACAATCGGCACACCAGCAGCTTTAGCATGTTGAATTGCTTCAACCGTTTGCGGCATAACACCGTCATCAGCAGCAACAACCAACACCACGATATCCGTAGCCTGAGCACCACGCGCACGCATTGCAGTAAACGCAGCATGGCCTGGTGTGTCTAAGAAAGTGATGCTGCCATTTTCGGTGTCAACGTGATAAGCACCGATATGTTGAGTAATACCACCCGCTTCGCCTGAAGCAACTTTTGCTTTACGGATATAATCCAGCAATGAAGTTTTACCATGGTCAACGTGACCCATGATGGTAACTACAGGAGCACGAGATTCACTTTTCGCAGTTGAATCACGATCTTGCAGAATTGCTTCTTCCAGCTCGTTTTCACGGCGCAGTGTCACTTTGTGACCCATTTCTTCCGCTACCAACTGTGCTGTTTCCTGATCGATGATTTGGTTAATGGTTGCCATAGCGCCCATTTTCATCATCACTTTGATCACTTCAACCGCTTTTACAGCCATTTTCTGTGCCAATTCACCGACACTGATGGTTTCACCAACCACGATATCGCGGTTAACAGGCTGAGCTGGTTTCTGGAAACCATGCTGCATTGAGTTTGGTGTATGAACTTTAGCGCGCTTACCTTTTCTTGCACGAGAATTACGCTCTTCACGAGCTTCTTCATGCGGAGATTTTTTAGCTTTGGCAACACCTGGACGACGACGACCTTTACTTTCGTCTTGACGCTCGCGTTCAGCTTCAGCTTCTTTTACAAATAACGAAGCGGCTTCGCTAACATCATCGTTCAATTCTTTACGACGACGTTCTTCTTCTTCCGCAGCCCAACGGCCTTCATTTTCTACCGCTAAACGACGAGCTTCTTCAGCAATACGCTGTGCTTCCAGCTCTGTTTTACGTTGAGCTTCTTCTTCTTGTTTCTTACGTAATGCCTCTGCTTCACGTTTGGCATTATCATCTGCGCGTTTATCTGCCTCAGCTTTCAATTTTTTGGCCTTCTCATCCGGAGATTTTGCTGCATTATCAGCAACAGATTCTGTCGATACTGTTCTGGCCTCAGCTTCTTTGCGCGCTTTTTCTTCGGCTTCTTTGCGGGCTTTGGCTTCCGCGTCCTTACGCGCTTGTTCAGCTTTGGCTAACTCTTCCTGACGCGCTTTTTCAGCTTCCTGACGCGCCTTTTCTTCTGCTTCTTTCTGTTGTTGAGCTTCGTCAATTACAGAACGATGCACGTAAGTTTTTGACTTACGGACTTCAATTTGTACTTCTTTATTTTTACCGCCAGCACCAGCTACATTCAATGTACTTTTAGTCTTGCGCTGCAACGTCATGCGCTTAGGTTCTGCACCATCAGCACCATGTTGTTTTTTCAGATGTTCAACCAGAGTTTGTTTTTCTTGCTCTGACACCATTGCATCTGCATCTTTAGTCAAACCAGCATCTTTAAACTGCTGTACCAACCGGTCAACCGGTGTGCCCACTTCAATGGCTAGTTGTTTTACTGATAAATCGGCCATTCATTACCTCCGCAGTTTACTCTGCCTGCTCGCCGAACCAGCAAATGTTACGAGCTGCCATAATCAATTCACCGGCTTTTTGTTCGGTCATTTCCGGGATACCACTCAGATCATCAATGCCCTGTTCAGCCAAATCTTCCAGAGTTGGTATACCACGAGCAGCCAGTTCATAAGCCAGATCCTGCGTCATACCTTCTAATGCCAACAAGTCATCTGCTGGTTTAGCACCTGCTAAGGTCTCTTCTTTAGCCAGAGCCTGAGTGCTCAATGCTTGTTTAGCTCGTTCACGCAATTGTTCAATTTGTTCGTCATCCAGATCTTCAATGCGTTGCAGTTCGCTTAATGGAACATAAGCAATCTCTTCAACAGTTGAGAAACCTTCATCAACCAACAACTCAGCAAAATCATCATCAATATCAAGAGCCTGAGTGAACAAAGTCAGGATGCGATCTTTTTCTGCCTGATGTTTTGTCTGCATATCTTCAACAGTCATTACATTCAATTCCCAGCCGGAAAGCTGAGAAGCAAGACGAACGTTCTGACCGTTACGACCAATGGCCTGTGCCAAGTTGCTGGAGATAACAGCGATATCCATAGTATGGTTATCTTCATCCACAACCAGAGACGCTACATCAGCCGGAGCCATAGCATTAATGACGAATTGAGCAGGATTATCATCCCACAATACGATATCAATTCGCTCACCCGCTAATTCACCAGACACGGCCTGAACACGAGCACCACGCATACCAACGCAAGCACCAACAGGATCGATACGACGATCATTTGTTTTTACTGCAATTTTGGCACGCGAACCAGGATCACGAGCAGCACCTTTGATTTCAATGATTTCTTCACCGATTTCAGGTACTTCGATCCGGAACAATTCCTTCAGAAAATCAGGATGCGTGCGGCTAACAAACAGCTGTGAACCACGAGCTTCTGGCTTAACTGCAGCTAAAAGACCTCTGACGCGATCCCCATTACGGAATGACTCACGCGGTAACATGTCTTCGCGATAAATCACACCTTCCGCATTATTACCTAAATCGATAATAACGCTGTCACGGGTAACTTTCTTGACCACGCCGGTAACAATAGTACCTTCCTGATCTCGGAACTGTTCAACTACTTGTGCTCGCTCAGCTTCGCGCACTTTCTGAACAATTACTTGTTTAGCTGTTTGAGTAGTGATGCGATCAAAGGTAATCGAATCAATTTGCTCTTCAATAAAATCACCTAATTGAATAGATGGATCATCAAAGCGCGCAGCATCCAGTGAAATTTCACGATATGGGTTTTGCATGACACCATCACCTTCCACCGTTTGCCAACGGCGGAAAGTATCAAAATCACCGGTTTTACGATCAATTGCGACACGAACTTCAATATCGCCTTCGTATTTCTTTTTGGTTGCTGTTGCCAACGCGGTTTCCAGTGCCTGGAAAATTTTTTCGCGAGGTACCGCTTTTTCATTGGAAACGGCATCAACAACTAAAAGGATTTCTTTATTCATTATCCAATAGCCTCGTCAATCAAAGTTCGGGATCAGGTTTGCCTGTTGAATATTGGCAAAGGCCAGAATTTCATCTTTACCATCAATAGTCAGAGTGATCATTTCTCTCTCAACCTGCTTGATAGTGCCTTTATATTTACGTCGGTTATTCACTGCCATCCGCAATGTCACCGTCGCAACCTGGCCGATATACCGTGCAAAATGTTCCGGTTTGAGTAATGGTCGATCCATACCCGGCGATGAAACCTCGAGGTAATACTCAGTGGTAATTGGATCTTCCACATCCAGTAATGCGCTCACCTGATGACTAACCGCAGCACAGTCATCTACCGAGATCCCATTTGCATGATCAATATAAACACGCAAAGTAGAATGCTTGCCGGCACGGATAAATTCAATTCCCCACAACTCATAACCTAACGCAACAACAGGTGCATCAAGTAATTCTGTCAGGCGTTGTTCCAAGGTAGCCAATAGACCCTCCATAAATAAAAAAAGGGCATCGACGGCCCAATATTATGCCCACCAGAGTGGTGGTAACAGAATCCGGATAACAAAAAGCCCCGTTCAAAGAACTGGGGCCTTGAGCCTGATCACCCTTAAATGATGATCATATAAAATGGTTGCGGGGGCAGGATTTGAACCTACGACCTTCGGGTTATGAGCCCGACGAGCTACCAAGCTGCTCCACCCCGCGTCAAATTACGCATATGATAGCACAATGACGTTAATGCTATCAACTAAATTGGTGCCCAGCGCGGGATTTGAACCCGCACACCTAACGGCACTACCCCCTCAAGATAGCGTGTCTACCAATTCCACCAGCTGGGCTAAATCTTAATTTGGAACGTCAGCGTCTTTTTTAACATCCGCTGCTTTTTCTACCGGTTTCTCAGTTTTTTGCTGTGTTGTTGCCGGCTTAGACAGATCAGACCAAGCGTCAGCAGGTTTGCTACGGTTATTAGTTATAGCACCCAACAACAAACTGATAATAAAAAACACAATAGCTAAGATCGCTGTGCTTTTGGTCAGGAAATTACCTGAACCTGATGAACCAAACACAGTGTTAGATGCACCAGCACCAAAAGATGCCCCCATTGAGGCACCTTTACCATGTTGGATTAACACTAAACCAACCAGCGTAATAGCTACTAATAAATAAACAACCAGCAGAACTTCGTACATTTTATTCCTCTCACGCCCGACAGCGAGCTATTTTGCCGATTCAGCAATATAAAGCGGCGGGATACTAGCATTGAAAACAAAAATTCTCAATCTGGCTAATCTGAATACCAGCGTTGGCCGCGAAAGCGTGGCAATACTAGCCACCCTTTCTTATGCTGACAAGCAGATTTTCAAAAAAGCCGACTAATTGCATATTTTTACAACAAAAATAGACTACTTAGCAGCTGTAACCTGTGCGGCAATTTTCTCAGCGAATGATTTAACTTCAGCTTCAATTTCACCTTCAACCATGACCCGAATCAGCGGCTCAGTGCCTGATTTCCGTAACAGAACACGGCCTGTTTTTCCTAATGCTTGCTCTACTTCACGGACAGATTGCTGCACTTCAACCGACGATAACGGATCATGCTCCCCAGAAAAACGCACATTAATGAGTATTTGTGGGAATTTTTTAATTTCTTTACGCAATTCAAATAAAGTTTTATTAGCCCGGCTCGCCGCTTTTAGTACCTGCAAAGAAGCGATAATACCGTCACCCGTTGTGGTTTGATCCAGACAAATAATATGGCCTGAATTTTCGCCGCCCAATCGCCAACCTTTTTCCTGCAATAATTCCATTACGTAGCGATCGCCAACTTTGGCTCGAACCAACGGGATATCCAGTTTAGTTAATGCCACTTCTAGCCCTAAATTGGTCATCAATGTGCCAACGACGCCGCCCACTAATGTACCTTGTTGCTGCAAGTCACGAGCAATAATATACAAAAGCTCATCACCATCGACTTCATAGCCAGTATGATCAACCATGATTAAGCGATCACCATCGCCGTCAAAAGCGATCCCCAGATCCGCTTTTTCTTGCAGCACTCGTTGTACCAGAGCTTTAGGTGCGGTAGAACCGACGTGGTCATTGATGTTTAAACCATCGGGCGTACACCCCATCGTGATCACTTCAGCGCCTAATTCTCTAAATACTGAAGGTGCGATGTGATAGGTTGCGCCATGTGCACAGTCCACAACAATTTTGAGCCCATCTAGACTTAATTCGCTTGGGAAGGTGCTTTTACAAAATTCAATATAGCGACCAGGGGCGTCATCGATTCGGGATGCTTTACCTAGCTGAGCGGACTCGACACAACGCAAGTCCTGTTCCATTGCCTGTTCAATCGCATCTTCAACTTCATCCGGTAACTTAGTACCTTGTGTTGAGAAAAATTTTATCCCATTGTCATAAAATGGATTATGCGAAGCACTGATCACGATACCAGCTTCTGCACGAAATGTTCGAGTCAGATAAGCAACAGCAGGCGTTGGCATAGGGCCAAGTAAAACAGGTTTTAATCCGGCAGCAGAAAGACCCGCTTCTAAGGCAGCTTCCAGCATATAGCCGGAAATTCGGGTATCTTTACCAATCAGCACTTTTTTACTGCCTTGCTTGGCTAAAACTTTGCCCGCAGCCCAACCCAATTTCATTACAAAATCAGGAGTTATAGGCATTTCACCAACTTTGCCGCGGACACCATCTGTACCAAAGTATTTTCTGCTCATTATTTCGCCCGACTAAATCTAGTTAATATGTGATGTTTGATATTGCTGTGCGTGCCAAAATACATTCACAGCATCACAGGTAGCCTGTACGTCATGGACACGAATAATACGCGCCCCCTGAGCCAGTGCATAGAGTGCGGCAGCAATACTGCCAGCTAATCGTTCATCTACTGAGCGATTGAGCAGGTTACCAATCATGCTTTTGCGTGACACCCCAATCAGCAATGGGTAAGTTGATTGCATTTCATTTAATCGGCCCAGTAATTCGTAATTTTGTTCTAACGTTTTACCAAAACCAAATCCGGGATCTAGTATCAGTTTTTCAGCAGCTATTCCTGCAGCTAGACATGTTGCGACACGGTTGTTTAGAAAATGTGAGACTTCATCAACCACATTTTTATACACAGGCCTATGCTGCATAGATTGTGGTTCACCTTGCATATGCATCAAACATATCAATGCCTGGCTTTGTACGGCAACCCTAAGCGCATCAGGTTCTTGTAATGCCTTGATATCATTAATAAGATGAGCACCAACTTGACATGCAGCCGCCATAACTGCGGGTTTATAAGTATCAATAGAAATCATCACATCCAGTTTTTGGGACAGTTGTTCAATGACAGGAACAACTCTATCTAGTTCCTCTTGTTCAGAAACATAAACTGCACCAGGACGGGTTGATTCTCCGCCTACATCAATAATTGCAGCACCTTCTGCAATCATTTTTTCCGCATGAAACAACGCGCGATCAAGCTGGTTAAAACGAGAACCGTCAGAGAAAGAATCTGGAGTAATATTAAGTATTCCCATGATTCGTGGTTGAGACAGATCGAGTTCGCGTCCACAGCCAGTTAATATCATTATATTTCTCCAATAAAAAACCCCAGGCAAATGCCCGGGGTTAAGGTTATACAATATTAGTGCGAGGAATCAGACGGTGTAGAAGTCGTATCACTAGTGCTAGCAGCAACATTATTATCATTGCTCGTAGCCGCGGAGCTTCCGCCATTCTGCGAATTATTATCTCGCTCATAATCAGCAGGTAAACGAACTTCTCGACGAAGCATCAAATCGTCAATCTGATGTGCATCAATTGTTTCATATTTCATCAACGCATCTTTCATCGCATGCAAAACATCCATATTTTCCATCAATAGCTGTTTTGAACGATCATAGTTGCGGTTAATGATCTGTTTTATTTCAGTATCAATGATACGAGCCGTATCGTCAGACATGTGCTTGGCTTTCGCCATAGAACGGCCTAAGAATACTTCACCATCTTCTTCTGCATATAACATCGGGCCCAGGCGTTCTGACATGCCCCACTGCGTTACCATTTTTCTGGCTAACTCAGTCGCCCGCTCGATATCATTAGAGGCACCAGTGGTTACACGCTCGCTACCGTAGATGATCTCTTCAGCCAGACGACCACCATACAAACTGGAAATCATTGATTCCAGATATTGCTTAGAGTGACTCCAGCGATCCTGCTCAGGTAAATACATGGTGACGCCTAAAGCACGACCACGAGGAATAATGGATACCTTATAAACAGGATCATGTTCAGGCACCAGACGACCAATGATTGCGTGACCCGCTTCATGGTATGCCGTCATTTCCTTTTCAGATTCTGACATGACCATCGACTTACGTTCAGCACCCATCATGATCTTGTCTTTAGCGCGCTCAAATTCGCTCATACTAACCAGTCGTTTATTACCACGAGCAGCAAATAGAGCAGCTTCGTTGACTAGGTTTGCCAAGTCAGCACCTGAGAAGCCAGGGGTACCACGGGCGATCAAAGAGGCATCAACGTCATCACCTAACGGTACTTTACGCATATGAACTTTCAGGATCTGTTCACGACCACGGACATCCGGTAACCCAACCACAACCTGACGGTCAAAACGGCCTGGACGCAACAATGCAGGGTCAAGTACGTCAGGACGGTTGGTTGCGGCAATAACAATAATTGCTTCGTGCCCTTCAAAACCGTCCATCTCAACCAACATCTGGTTCAGTGTCTGTTCACGTTCATCGTGACCACCGCCGAGCCCGGCGCCACGCTGACGGCCAACCGCATCAATTTCATCGATAAAGATGATACATGGTGCCGCTTTCTTCGCCTGATCGAACATGTCACGTACGCGCGAAGCACCGACACCAACAAACATTTCCACGAAATCAGAACCGGAAATGGAGAAGAACGGTACTTTCGCTTCGCCGGCAATAGCTTTAGCAAGCAATGTTTTACCTGTGCCAGGCTGACCAACCATCAAAATACCTTTTGGTATTTTACCGCCCAGTTTCTGGAATCGGGATGGGTCACGCAGATAATCGACTAGCTCTTTAACTTCTTCTTTTGCTTCATCGCAACCAGCGACATCGGCAAATGTGGTTTTGATCTGATCTTCACCCATCAAACGTGCTTTGCTTTTACCAAAAGACATTGCACCTTTGCCGCCACCACCGCCTTGCATCTGGCGCATGAAGAAGATCCAGACACCGATCAATAACAGCATCGGGAACCAGGAGATAAAGATGCTTGCCAGCAAGCTTGGTTCTTCCGGTTTATCACCGACAACACGAACGTTATGATTCAGCAGGTCATTAATCAGTTGATTATCCTGCATTGGCATCACTGTCGTGAATTTTTCACCATCACGTTTCTGACCATTTATTACTTTGCCATCAATGTGCACTTCGCGGATTTGATCCTGTGCTACATCACGGACAAAACTGGAGTAGTCCAGCTGCCGTCCTGAGTTATCAGTAGGACTAAAGCTCTGGAATAATGACATCAGTACCACTGCGATAACTAACCACAGGATCAGGTTTTTCGCCATATCACTCAATTCTCTAACCTCGCAATTGATGGCTAAGATAGTTTTTAGGTTACTACAGTTTAAAACCTGTAGCTACAATATAGACTTCCCGCGAACGGGCTCTTGATGAATCAGGTTTACGAATTTTGACCACAGAAAACAATGATCTAACCTCTTTGAGATATTCCTCAAAACCGGCCCCCTGAAAGACCTTGACCATAAAACTGCCTTTGGCAGCCAAAACCGATTTACACATCTCCAGTGCTAGTTCGACCAAATACATAGAACGCGGTTGATCAACTGCCGGTGTTCCAGACATATTAGGTGCCATATCAGAAAGAATAACATCGACCTTCTGTTCACCTACCCGCCCTAACAATGCACTAAGCACCGCTTCTTCACGGAAGTCACCTTGCAAAAAATCAACCCCAGCAATTGGATCCATGGGAAGAATATCGCATGCAATCACCCTTCCATGTGGTCCGACCTGTTCAACACAAAATTGAGACCAGCCGCCCGGAGCTGCACCGAGATCTACGACAGTCATACCCTGTTTGATCAATTTATCTTTTTGCTGAATTTCGTCGATTTTAAATACCGCTCGGGAACGAAGCCCCTGTTTTTGAGCCTGTTGTACGTATTTATCTTCGAAATGCTCTTTTAACCAACGTGTAGAGCTGGCTGTACGCTTCTTTTTACTCATGTAAATGACTCTGGGGGACGAACCCTATTAGTATTAAAGTGTAGATGGGGTTAAAATGCGCTGTTTTCAATATTTAGTTAAGAAGAAATAGTGCCATGAATTTAACGACCAAACAAAAGCAATATTTAAAAGGACTAGCGCATAACCTCAAACCAGTAGTAATGCTGGGTCAGCATGGTCTGACTGAAGGTGTGCTGGCCGAGATTGATGCGGCACTAAACCACCATGAATTAATCAAGGTTAAAGTATCCGCCGCTGATCGTGAAACAAAACAGTTGATTGTCGATGCGATTGTTCGTGAAACAAAAGCAGCTCAGGTACAGGTGTTAGGTAATACCCTCAGTCTGTTCCGTCCTTCCGAAGAAAAGAAAATCTCTCTTCCGAAGTGATCACTAAAAAGATAACGCCATCTGTAATAGATGGCGTTTTTCTATATCGATTATTTTTCAGATATATTCGACTTGAGTGATCTCAAAATCAACTTTACCTGCCGGCGTAGTAATCGTTGCCACATCATCAACTTCTTTGCCGATCAAGCCACGCGCTATTGGTGAGTTAACAGAGAGCAAACCTGACTTAATATCCGATTCATCATCACCTACGATACGATAGGTGATCTCTTCTTCTGCTTCACCTTTTAACACCGTAACTGTTGCGCCAAAAACAACACGGCCATTATTAGGGATCTTTGTTACATCAATGATCTGAGCATTTGACAGTTTGGCTTCAATTTCCTGAATACGCCCCTCGCAGAAACCCTGTTGCTCACGAGCCGCATGGTATTCCGCATTTTCTTTCAAATCACCATGCGCACGGGCTTCCGATATTGCCTGGATAATTTGAGGGCGCTGTACAGTCTTTAACTGTTCAAGTTCTTCGCGTAATTTCTCCGCGCCGAGCACGGTCATTGGAGTCTTAATCATAACCTTGGACCTAATTGTACTTTCTAAGCGTTAAGATAACGCAAAAATAAGAAGATGATGTGATATAGAAAAACTCACATCATCTCGCTACTAAAAAATTCAATGTCTGACTATACATGAGCGCCTCTCTGAAACAAGCGGGCGCTCTTATTTTAGCCAGTCAAATCATCAAAGAATCGTTTTACGCCTTCAAAGAAGCCTTCGGCTTTTGGCTTATGGGTTTTTACACCAGAGCCATTTAACGAATCTTCCAGTTGTTTCAACAACTCTTTTTGTTCATCACTGAGTTTAACCGGTGTTTCTACTACTGCTTTACACAGTAAATCACCTTCAGCACCAGAACGTAAAGAGCGAACACCTTTACCACGCAAGCGGAACATGCGACCTGATTGGGTTTCTGCTGGAATTTTCAGCATCAGACGACCATCCAATGTCGGCACAGCCACTTCCCCACCTAACGCGGCAGTTGTGAAACTGATTGGAATTTCACAGTACAAATTATTGCCATCACGCACAAAGATTGGGTGATCTTTGACATGGACCTGTACGTACAAGTCACCTGCCGGAGCACCAAATTCGCCAGCTTCACCTTCACCCGCCAAACGAATACGATCGCCAGTATCAACACCAGCCGGGATCTTAACGGACAACGTTTTGGTCTTCTGTACGCGACCATCACCATGACATTTACGGCATGGATCAGTGATGATCTTGCCTTTGCCATGACAATGCGGACATGCCTGAGTAACCGCGAAGAACCCTTGGCGCATTTGTACCTGACCAGAACCATGACAGGTTGGACAAGTTTGCGCAGAAGTACCAGTGCGGGCACCTGAGCCATGACATTCATCACACTCAACCAGTGTCGGCACTTTGATTTCTTTGCTGACACCTCGGACAGCCTCTTCCAGAGTCAGTTCCATGTTGTAACGAAGATCGGCACCGCGCGCAGCGCGTTGGCTACGACGTCCACCACCAAAGATGTCACCAAAAATATCGCCGAACACATCACCAAAATCAGCACCACCACCAAAACCACCAGGGCCAGCTTGATTTGGATCTACGCCTGCATGACCAAATTTGTCATACGCAGCACGTTTTTGTGCATCAGAGAGAATTTCATATGCTTCTTTAGCTTCTTTGAATTTTTCTTCTGACTCAGGATTGTCGGGGTTACGATCCGGATGAAATTTCATTGCCAGTCGTTTATAAGCTTTTTTGATTTCCCGCTCATCGGCAGAGCGTTCAACCCCTAATATTTCGTAATAATCTCGCTTTGCCATAGTGAGTCATCCATACCTTTTTGTATAGACAGACGGGCGTTGGTCTCCCAACGCCCGTGATTACTGCCAATAGCTGTTAATGATGCTTATTTTTTGTCGTCTTTAACTTCTTCAAATTCAGCATCGACAACGTCATCATGAGCTTTACCACCCGCAGCTTCTGCACCAGCATCAGCGCCTTGATGGGCGTGTTGTTGCTGCGCTTGCTGCTGAGCAATTTCCATCAATTTCTGTGAAGCAGCCATAAGTTCCTGCTGTTTCGCTTCGATGGTCGCTTTGTCTTCGCTCTTCAGTGCATCTTCCAATGCTTTTACTGCTGCGTCGATTTTAGCTTTTTCATCAGCTGGCAATGCTGTACCCGCTTCAGTGATCTGTTTACGAGTAGCATGGATCAACGCATCAGCATGGTTACGCGCCTGAACTAACTCTTCAAATTTCTTATCTTCAGCCGCATTCGCTTCCGCTTCACGAACCATGCGCTGGATTTCATCATCAGACAGACCAGAAGATGCCTGAATAGTGATGTTCTGTTCTTTGCCTGTTTCTTTGTCTTTCGCAGAAACATGCAAGATACCATCCGCGTCGATATCGAAAGTTACTTCGATCTGTGGCAAGCCACGTGGTGCAGGACGGATGCCTTCCAGGTTGAATTGACCTAAAGACTTGTTATCTGCCGCACGTTTACGTTCACCCTGCAGCACATGGATAGTTACTGCTGACTGGTTGTCGTCTGCAGTAGAGAACACTTGTGATTTCTTCGTTGGGATCGTGGTGTTTTTCTCGATCAACGCAGTCATCACGCTGCCCATGGTTTCGATACCCAGTGACAGAGGGGTAACGTCCAGCAGCAGTACGTCATGTTTTTCACCAGCCAGAACCGCACCTTGAATAGCAGCACCCATGGCCACTGCTTCATCAGGGTTTACGTCTTTACGTGGTTCTTTACCAAAGAAATCAGCAACCGCTTTTTGCACCATTGGCATACGAGTCTGACCACCAACCAGGATGATGTCATCCAATTGGCTTACTGACAAACCAGCATCTTTCAGTGCAGTTTTCAGTGGATCAATTGTTTTCTTAACCAGATCTTCAACCAGCGATTCCAGTTTAGAACGGGTTACTTTGATGTTCATGTGCTTAGGACCGCTCGCATCTGCAGTGATATATGGCAGATTGACTTCGGTCTGTTGTGCAGATGACAGTTCAATTTTTGCTTTTTCTGCAGAATCTTTCAGACGTTGCAGAGCCAGCTGATCTTTACGCAGATCGATACCCTGTTCACGTTTGAATTCGTCTACCAGATAGTTGATCAAACGGTTATCAAAGTCTTCACCACCTAAGTGGGTGTCGCCGTTAGTAGACAGAACTTCGAAGGTTTTTTCACCATCCATTTCATCAATTTCGATGATGGAGATATCGAATGTACCACCACCCAAGTCATAAACTGCAATTTTACGTTCGCCCTGCACTTTGTTTACGCCATACGCGAAAGCAGCTGCAGTTGGTTCGTTGATAATACGTTTTACATCCAGACCCGCGATACGGCCAGCATCTTTAGTTGCCTGACGTTGCGCATCGTTGAAGTAAGCCGGAACAGTAATAACTGCTTCAGTAACTGGCTCACCTAAGAAATCTTCGGCTGTTTTTTTCATTTTTTTCAGCACTTCGGCTGAAATTTGTGGTGCAGCCAGTTTACGGCCTTTTACGTCTACCCATGCGTCGCCATTATCTGCACGCACGATATCGAATGGCATAATTTTGATGTCACGCTGTACTTCTTCGTCTTCATAACGACGGCCAATCAAACGTTTGATTGCGAACAGGGTGTTTTTAGGGTTAGTGATTGACTGACGTTTCGCTGGCTGACCAACCAGAATTTCACCATCATCGGTGTAAGCAATGATGGAAGGAGTGGTACGATCGCCTTCGGCATTTTCAATTACACGAGCCGTGTCACCATCCAGAATAGCCACGCATGAGTTGGTGGTGCCCAAGTCAATACCGATGATTCTACCCATTTTGTTATGTCTCCAGAATTTCTTACTACATTTAAACCGTTATTTATTAAGTGGGGGCTGCACCGCAATTTTCAAGTTAACCCGCCAAACGGCGTTGACTGTTATATGGTGTTATCCCCTCATCTATTCAAGGGGAAAACTAAATTAAACTTCTACATTTACGCTGGCAGTCGGTGCTTTGCTGACCATAACCATCGCCGGGCGGATCACACGACCATTCAGCTCATAGCCTTTTTGCATCACAGCAATTACGGTGTTCGGTGCAACGTCAGGATTCTCGATCATGCTCATCGCCTGATGCAGATTTGGATCAAACAACTGACCTTGTGGATCGATAGCAATCACACCAAATTTAGCCACACTGTTCGCCATGGATTTCAATGTCAGCTCAACACCTTCCAACAGCGGTTTTACTGCTTCGTTGGTTTTATCCGCTACCTGCAACGTACGCTCCAGATTGTCTAATACCGGTAACAGTTCGCTGGCAAATTTTTCCAACGCAAATTTATGTGCTTTTTCTACGTCCAGCGCAGTACGGCGACGCAGATTTTCCATTTCAGCGACGGTACGCAGTGCACGATCTTTTTCTTCCACTGCTTGGTTAGTAGCCTGTTCCAGCTTTTGTTCAAGCTCAACAACATAAGCAGGATCGATAGCCATACCTTCAATTGCTATGGTTTCGGATTGTTCTGCCGCCAGAGTTTCCTGATCGATGGGTTCTTGAGTTTGTTCCTGATTAGTCATTTCTCACTACCTGAATGTTACGCAATGACACCGATATGGGGGTGCTATCGACATTTTCAAGAGGATAAATTTCATTAACAGGTAATTTATTGGTTCATCAGGCAAAAGAGTTATACTCGGACCATAGCATTTTCAGGAATATCTCCATGTCTAAGGCTTTTCGTACTCTGGCATTACTGGGCAAGGCAAATAGCGATGACGTTAATCAGACTATCAGTGCACTGTATGATTTTCTGACCGCGCAGCATTATAAAGTTCTGGTTGAAAGCCGACTTTCGCGACAGCTTTCATGCCCCAAAACCCATTGTATGGATGTCGTTGAACTGGGAAAACAGGCCGATCTGGCCATCGTCGTCGGTGGTGATGGTCATATGCTGGGCGCAGCTCGCGTGCTCGCGCGTTACAATGTGCCCGTTATTGGTGTTAATCGCGGTAATCTGGGTTTTCTGACTGATTTATCACCGCACGATTTTCAAGATTCGCTGCAGCAGGTTTTGTCCGGTGATTATCAGACTGAACATCGTTTTTTGCTGGAAACCACTATTTATCGTCATGGCGAGCCAAAATCGTCAAATACCGCACTTAATGAAGCGGTATTACACCCCGGCAAAATCGCACATATGATCGAATACTCAGTTTATATCGATGATAGTTTTGTGTTTAGCCAGCGCGCTGACGGTATGATTGTCTCTACCCCCACCGGTTCAACTGCTTATGCTTTATCCGCCGGTGGGCCGATCCTGACCCCGCAACTGAATGTGATGACGCTGGTACCCATGTTTCCGCATACGCTGAGTTGTCGCCCTATCGTGATCGATGCACATAGACAGGTAAAACTGGTGATTGCGCCGGATAACCCGGATGAACAATTACACGTTAGTTGTGACGGGCATGTCACGTTATCCGTGCACCCCGGCGATGAAATTATTATTCGTCGCGCACCGCATCAACTGACCTTACTGCACCCGAAAGATTACGATTATTTTAATGTGTTGCGCAGTAAATTAGGTTGGAGCAATCAACTGTTTTAATATACAGTAAAATTTCAGTCGCACCTCTTTACTGTGTATTTATACAGTGTAAACTTAAGTCAGTTATCCGCAGTGGAGCCTGCCCGGTATGCTGACACAACTCACTATCCATAATTTTGCTATCGTTCGATTTCTGGAACTCGACCTGCGCAATGGCATGTCTTGTGTCACCGGTGAAACGGGTGCAGGTAAATCAATCGCCATTGATGCTTTAGGTCTTTGTCTGGGTGAACGTGCTGATGCCGGAATGCTACGTCACGGTTCTGACAAGGCTGAAGTGATCGCCCACTTTAATATCGAAAACAACCCGAATGCACAACAATGGCTACAAGCAAATGAGCTTGATATGCAGGATGAATGCATCCTGCGCCGCGTCATTACCAGTGAAGGGCGCTCCCGTGCTTATATCAATGGCACTCCGGTTCCGTTGGCTCAGCTAAAGCAAGTCGGTAATACGCTTATCAATATTCATGGGCAGCATGCTCATCAATTATTACTAAAACCCGAATATCAACTGACGGTGCTGGATGCGTATGCCAATCACCGTGGTCTGCTGGATTCTACCCGCCAGTATTACCAGCAATGGCGTAGTCTGCATGCTGAACGTCAGCGATTACGTCAGGCACAGGAACAACGTCAGGCGCGTCTGCAATTGCTGGAATATCAGGTGCAGGAACTCGATGAGTTCGCGTTACAGACAGATGAATTTACCGCTATTGTCGCAGAACACACTCGCCTGGCGAATAGTGAATCGCTGCTTAACGACAGCCAGTTTTGTTTGCAATTACTGGACGATGGCGACGATGTCACCATCAACCAGCTGATGAAAAAGGTTTTGGATAAACTGGAGCCACTCGGCGAATTAGATCCGTCATTAAAAAATATCGCCCAGATGCTGCAAGATGCCCGCATTCAGATAGAAGAAAGTCATTATGAATTGCGCAGCTATCTCGATCATTTAGAGATCGATCCGGCTCGTTTTAGTGAAGTTGAAATCCGTCTCTCAAAAGCGATGGAACTGGCCCGTAAGCATCATGTCAAACCCGAAGAGTTAGTTGAAAAACATCAACAATTACGTAGCGAATTGCAAGAATTGAGCGCCGCTGATGAACGTTTGCAGGAACTCACGGTCGGTTTGCAACAGGCTCGTGATGAATACCTCAGTTCAGCACAGAAATTATCGGCAAGCCGGCAGCGTTATGCGGAAGAACTTAGCCAGCAAATCAGCGAACAGATCCGTCAGTTAAATATGCCGGATGGTCGTCTGGAAATTGTATTCCACCCTCAAGAAACACCAACACCGACCGCCTCCGGCTTAGATCTGCCCGAGTTTCAGGTGTCAACCAATCCGGGGCAACCATTGCAGAGTCTGGCCAAAGTCGCTTCTGGCGGTGAATTGTCACGCATCAGTCTCGCGATCCAGGTTATTACTGCACAGCGTATTGCGACGCCCACTTTGATTTTCGATGAAGTTGATGTCGGGATCAGTGGTGGCACCGCATCCATTGTCGGAAAAATGTTACGCCAGTTAGGACAATCAACCCAAGTGCTTGTCGTAACGCATTTGCCACAAGTAGCCGGTCATGGTCATCAGCAATATTTAGTGGCTAAACATAACGATGGTCAACAGACAGAAACATCCATGCAATTACTGGATGAATCAATGCGACTGAATGAGTTAGCGCGCTTATTAGGCGGTGATCAGATCACATCTAACACACTGGCGAATGCCCGTGAACTGCTGATTAGTGGCTGATGCTTTCCCTGAGCATATTTACCCGTTATTATCAGGCCAGCTCAATTGACTGTCAGACAAGAAGAATCGACATGCAAAATCGCAAATGGATAGCGGCACTGTTAGCCGGCGTGATGATGTCTGCAACTACTGGTTGCGTCTATCGTATTGATGTTCCACAGGGTAATTATGTCGAACAAAAACAAGTAAATCAGCTGCGCATTGGCATGACACGCGCTCAGGTTGAATATGTGATGGGTAGCCCGATGGTTACCGATCAGAATGATCCGAATGTCTGGTATTACATTTATTATCTGAAGCCAGGCTGGGATAAAGCAGAGCGCAAAGATTTGCATGTCATGTTCAAGAATGATCGTCTCGCCGCCATCTCAGGCGATTTTCATACACCATCTGACTTCTATAGACCGCTTTAATTTCAGTTAACTCTCAATTAAAGCTCGATATTAGCCGTCGTCTTTCGACGGCTAAATTATTTCACAGACTGTAATTTTGCTTTTTCAGCCCGTTGCCGACGGATCTCTTTCGGATCTGCAATCAGCGGACGATAAATCTCAATCCGGGTAGCACGTTCCAGCCGAGTGTTTAATGCCACTGTGTGGCCAAATAACCCGACTTTATTCGTTTCCAGACTAATTTCCGGATGCCGAGCCAGAATGCCTGATTCACGAATAGCCTCTTCAACACTAGTGCCAACACTTACTTTTAATGTAAGCGCAGTCTGGTTCATCGGTAATGCATACACAACCTCTATCTGGATCTGCTCAGACACCGTAAACCTCCTTCGCCCGTTGCGTAAACGCTTGCACCATGGCTCCCGTCAGCTCTCGGAATATCTTGCCAAACGCCAGTTCAATCAACGGAGAAATAAATTCAAACTCCAGATCCAATTCTATTTTGCAGGCTTGTTCATCCAGTGACACAAACCGCCAGATGCCACGCAACATCTTAAACGGGCCCTTCACTAATTCCATATCGATAGTATTGTAAGGTGTCAAAGTATTGCGGGTAGTAAATGTCTTGTGGATGCCGGCTTTTGATACACCAACAACAGCCACCATCTGTTGTGCCGAATGCTCCAGAACTTTACCTTCAACACAACCCGGCAAAAAATTCGGGTAAGCTTCCACATCATTGACCAGCTTAAACATTTGCTCTGCGCTATACATCACCAATGCACTACGGTTAACACGCGCCATAATCACTCCTCTTGCTGACCCAATTCTAGCATGGGGCTGTGACTAATCGCTAAACCTGAGTGGCGTTTGGTTTTACAGCTTTCATTCCACACGTATAATAGAACGCTTAAGTTTATAAAAGGTTTCAGCGACATGAGTAAAGATAAAACGAAAAAAGGCGGTGACAGTACCATCGCGCTGAACAAAAAAGCCCGCCATGAATACTTCATTGAAGATAAATATGAGGCTGGTCTGGCGCTACAAGGTTGGGAAGTCAAATCACTGCGCGCCGGCAAAGCCAATATAGCTGACAGCTATGTATTACTCCAAAACGGTGAGGCATTCCTGTTTGGCTCAACCATTACCCCTTTGAATGTTGCATCCACCCATGTGGTTTGTGACCCGACCCGCATTCGTAAATTATTACTGAAAAAAAATGAATTAGAACGTTTGATTGGTCTGGTTGAGCGACAGAGTTACACCTTGATCCCGCTGGCAATGTACTGGTCTCACGCATGGGTCAAAGTGGAGATTGGTCTCGCTAAAGGTAAGAAAGAACACGATAAACGCGAAGACCTGAAAGAACGTGAATGGCAGCGTGATAAAGAACGCATGATGAAAAACAAAGGCAGATAACCTTGGATAGCATTAGTTTCTGAGGTATAGTGACAATAACACATTGGGGCTGATTCTGGATTCGACGGGACACTCGAAACCCAAGGTGCATGCCGAGGTGCGGTAGGCCTCGTTAATAAACCGCAAAAAATAGTCGCAAACGACGAAACCTACGCTTTAGCAGCTTAATAACCTGCTCGGAGCCCTTCTACCCTAGCTTGCCTATGTCCTAGGGGATTGGAAGGTCATCTTTCATAGGATCGCGTGGAAACCTTGTCTGGGGTGGAAGCGTTAAAACTAATCAGACTAGTTATTCAGTGGCGTGTCGGTCCGCAGCTGGGTGGCGAATGTAAAGATTCGACTAAGCATGTAGTACTGAGGATGTAGGTTTTTCGGACGCGGGTTCAAATCCCGCCAGCTCCACCAAACTTGAGACTTAAAGCCCTGATTTTTCAGGGCTTTTTCTTTTCAAAAATTTATTCATCTTCTTAAATTCAGCAACCCTGCAGCCAAAAATTTTTAAAGTAACATTTTTATTATTATAAATAAGCTTGCTATGTTACACGGAACTCTATAGCATGAAATTTGCTCAATGATTAAGTAATAACCAAGTTCCTCGCTACACCGTCTCTTCTAAATCTCACATAGAAAGTCTCGTTGTTCCGGCACTGCATTCCATTTTGATGGATGTTATCTCTGCATTTTGCTTTCGCACTTGATGTGCATTTATTTGTTACACCTATAAAAACAGCCCGCGATGGGCATATATATTTATTGAAGGATTTTTATGTTTATTAATATTTCAAATACCATTAGCGTTTCCAAACATCTTGGCCAGCAACAAAACAACTGGATCTGTTATGAACCTCTGGAAGGCAATGATCAGCGCAAAAAACCGCTGTGGAAACGCCAGACCGGGTTGATGTCAGCCAGTGCCATGCATAACTGGTTAACCAGTCAATATAACGATCAGAATGCAGCGAACGCATTCCGCAACATCTCAGGAATGTAACCTGCTGTCGTTTTTCTGCGTTATACAATGCCCCCATCAATGATCATCTGCTTCACTTGCGGTAACGAAACATAGATCGGATTCAAATTAGACTGATTTTTAACAGAACTTAAATAACAAAAATGGAGATTCTGTTAAGTCAGTCAAAGACGCCTCACCTGTTCTGAATGAAGATGGTTGCAATTTGAGACTCAATAAAGACTCATTGCAAATACATCTTTCATTTATCACTTCATAACAGGAGCCCCCATGAGCGTCATGCACTTCTCTGTTCCCCGCGATATCGTCTATGGTGAAAATGCGCTGCAAACCCTTAGCACCTTAAAAGGCAAACGCGCTGTTTTAGTCACGGGCGGCAGTTCTATGAAACGATTCGGTTTTCTGGAACAAGCGCAATCACTGCTGGAAAAAGCCGGTATGGCCTGCATCGTCATTGATGGCGTAGAGCCAAACCCCTCCGTTGCGACCGTGCAGCGCGGCGCAAAAGCGATGCTGGAGTTTGAACCGGATTGGATCGTCGCAATTGGTGGTGGCTCGGCTTTAGATGCCGCCAAAGTCATGTGGTGTTTCTACGAGCATCCACAGCTGAAATTTGAAGACATTATTGCTGTCGGTTCTATGCCGCCGCTGCGCAATAAAGCCCGCTTTGTTGCCATCCCCTCCACCAGCGGCACCGCATCGGAAATTACGGCGTTTTCGGTCATTACCGATACCGAAAATCATATCAAATACCCGATTGTAGCGGCGGATATGGTGCCTGATCTGGCGATTCTCGACCCAGCGATTCCAGAGCTGATGCCACCACACATTACCGCCAATACCGGTATGGACGTGCTGGCACATGCCACAGAGGCGGTGGCATCAATTGCCGCGACCTCCTTTACCGATCCTTACGCCATTGAAGCGATCCGGCTGGTGCTGGAAAATCTGGAAACCGCCTACCACGAACCACACAACAAAACTGCGCGGTTTAACATGCACAATGCCTCGGCACTGGCTGGTATGGCGTTCACGAATGCGTCACTCGGATTAGTGCATTCTCTGGCCCATAAAATTGGCGGCGAATTCGGCGTCACGCATGGTTTGGCTAACGCCATTCTGATGCCGTATATCATCACCTTTAACCGCCAATTTACTGATAAATATGATCGGGTAGAAAAATTACTGGGGATCAACGATTTAGCCGAATCAGTCCGTCAGTTGAATGCCAAATTAGGCATTCCTGCCTGCTTTAAACAATGTGATGAAGTGGATTTTGATGAATCAAAATTCCGTGATGTGCTCAATCGTATGAGTGCGAATGCGCACGCGGATCCTTGTACGCTGACTAACCCAGGCAAACCGACTGTAGCCGATGTTAAAGCGTTATATACCGCGGCTTACTACGGTACAACTCTGTAAAACAGCCGGTTAAAACTACCAGCGGACGGTGTCTTCATCGCCCGCTTTTTTATTGTCGGAATTTTTTATTACAGGAACAATGCTACTATGCGACCGGATTAATTATTGAAATGAGGAATCATTGGTCGTGTGTCAAAACCACTGTACAACAGCCATTCAAGCACCACAGACACAACTTGCTATTCATCTGCCAGATTGGATCAATGACTTAGTCGATTGGCAACAACCGCTGCATTCCGACGACGCCAAAATGGCGCTTGCTATTGAACTGGCCAAACAGAACGTCTTACGTGGCACCGGCGGCCCATTCGCCAGCATTATCGTACACCGTGACAGTGGTGCACTGCTGAGTGTGGGTGTGAATCAGGTCGTCGCACAAAATAACTCGACCCTGCACGGTGAAGTGATGGCGATCATGCTTGGTGAACAACGTTTACAGCAATTTAGTCTGGGAAGCCAGATTGACGAATATGAGTTGTTCACATCTTGCGAGCCTTGTGCCATGTGTATGGGCGCAATCTTGTGGTCAGGGGTTAAACGTCTGGCCTGTGCCGCAACCGGTGATGATGCGCGGGCGATCGGCTTTGATGAAGGCCCAGTCTTTGAGCAGTCATACGATTATCTGCGTAATGCTGGTATCGAGGTGATCCGGCAGTTACAACAACCAGCCGGACGTGCAGTACTTGAGCTGTATCTGCAACAAGGTGGCAAACTCTATAACGGTGCTGCCGATTAGCCGTTAGTGGAATGTAGAGAGTATGCAACGTCGTCTGTTTTTTGCCCTTCCGGCACAACAACTCAGCAATGCGTTACAGCACAGCCAACAGCAGTTGCTGCCGGAAGGTTATCTAAAACCCGTGCCTGCGAATAACTTCCATCTGACGTTGCATTTTCTTGGTCTGCAGGATGACAGCATCCTGCCCTCGCTGTATCAGGCTGCGGCGCAGATCCAAAGCCCGGCATTTACGTTACAGTTAGATCGGTATGGCTTATTCCGCCATGCCCACTGTTTATGGTTAGGCCCGCAGCATCCTGCGCCGGAGCTTTGCATGCTGGTTGAGCAATTAAGCTCAGCATTAGCTCAACTCAATTTGCCGATCAGTGCTGATTATCGTCCACATATCACGCTGTTTCGCAATGCCAGAACGTTGCCAAATCAACCGGCCCCGACCTTACAACTGCCGGTTTCTGAGTTCATTTTATATGAATCAGTCTCAGGCAATCATGGCGTGCAGTACCGACCATTACAACATTGGTCGTTACTTAATCAGTTAACCGGTAAAAAACGCCAATAAGTCATATTTCTGGTATATAACCAAACGCTAACAAACAACTAAGACTAAAATAATAAGAAAATCAAACCATGCAATCCGGTTATATAACTGCAATTTATTTTAGTCTTAGTATTGAAATGACCGTGCCGAGTCCCCATAAAGTGGTGCCTGTTTAAAATCACAATCAGGAATTTGGCATTTCATCTGACGTTTGTGAGGAAGTTTCAGGCTTGGCTAACATTTTTGGCCAACGGATTTGCGAGGCGAGGCGGGTTCTGGTATAGATACCGGCCTCAAAATTCAGTGCCAGCACACAGTGACGTGCTGTGTCATGTAAAGGTAGGAGATAGGCATGTCAGCAGAAGATACCAAAAAATCTCTGGGACCGCTGGCCGTCGCGGGTGTTACCCCTTATCAGCAAGCCGCTGGTGAGGAGTACATGAATGACCAGCAAAAAGAACACTTCCGGAAAATTTTGGAAGCCTGGAAAACCCAGCTGCGCGAAGAAGTTGACCGTACCGTTGATCATATGAAAGATGAAGCGGCCAATTTCCCCGATCCAGTTGACCGTGCAGCACAGGAAGAAGAATTTGCTCTGGAATTACGTGCGCGTGATCGTGAGCGTAAACTGATCAAGAAAATCGAAAAGACCCTGAAAAAACTGGAAGAAGATGACTTCGGTTATTGCGAATCTTGTGGGATCGAAATCGGTATTCGCCGCCTTGAAGCACGTCCAACCGCAGAATTGTGCGTTGACTGCAAAACGCTGGCTGAGATCAAAGAAAAGCAGCAGGTAGGCTAAACTGCTACTGTTTATGCGTGAACTTTTAGAGTCTGCGCATAAAAAGGGAGCTACGGCTCCCTTTTGTTATTTTACCAACACCCAATTATGACTTATATCGGACGTTTCGCGCCCTCGCCTTCCGGCCCATTGCATTTTGGCTCGTTAATCGCAGCTGTCGGCAGTTATCTGCGCGCGCGCGCGCAGCAGGGACGCTGGCTGGTAAGAATCGAAGATATCGACCCACCACGTGAACAGCCTGGTGCGGCGACTCAAATTTTACATACGCTGGAACACTTTGGCCTGCATTGGGATGGCGAAGTCATTTATCAAAGCCAGCGCAACGAACGTTACCAAGCCGTGCTGGATGAGCTATATCAGCAAGGTAAAACCTACCACTGCCATTGTACCCGTGCACAAATTCAGGCTGCTGGCGGTTTCTACCCTGGCACTTGTCGCGATAAACAATATCCAGCATTAAATGCTGCCGTGCGGCTACGCGTGGATGCGCCTTGTTTCTCTTTCCAGGATCAGTTGTTGGGTTTAATTGAGGTTGAGCCTCGCTTGGCCAGTGAAGATTTTATCTTAAGACGCCGTGATGGCTTGTTTGCCTACAATCTGGCTGTGGTGATTGATGATGCCGATTGTGGTGTCACTGAAGTCGTGCGAGGTGCTGATCTGCTCGAGCCTACGGTGCGCCAAATAACGCTTTATCAGCAGTTAGGCTGGTCAGTGCCTAACTGGTTACATCTGCCGCTGGCGCTACAACAAAACGGGCTGAAACTGTCAAAGCAAAATCACGCCCCGGCTATTGATGAGTTGCCGGTAGTGAAAACCTTATGTCAGGCATTACTGTTTTTGGGGCAAACGCTGCCAGATGATATTACAGATATGACTGCGGAAAGTTTGTTGCATTGGGCAGTTGAACACTGGCAGTTGTCATCTATTCCAACAATTGCCAGTGTTTCCGACGTTTAAGAGCGGAAATTTAACTTAGCCTGCCATGGCGCCAGATAATGATAAATCACCGGCGTCAGATACAGTGTCACTACCTGCGAGAGCATTAAACCGCCGACGATTGCCACACCAAGCGGTTGTCGCAATTCAGCGCCGGCGCCATAACCCAGAGCGATCGGCAAGGCGCCAGCCAACGCCGCAATACTGGTCATCATAATGGGCCGGAATCGCACTAAGCAGGCTTGATGGATGGCTTGATCCGGTGCCAGCCCTTCCCGCTCTCGCTCCAGCGCAAAGTCGATCATCATGATGGCATTTTTCTTCACAATGCCAACGAGCAGTAATATCCCCACGAAGGCATATAATGTGACTGGGAACTGAAATAACCAGAGTGTCAGTAAAGCGCCCAATCCAGCGGACGGTAAACCGGAAAGAATAGTTAACGGATGCACGAAACTTTCATACAGCATCCCCAATACGCCATATACCACCAGCAACGCCAGCACCAGCAACAGCATCATATTGGATTGTGAACTGGCAAACGCAGCCGCACTGCCCTGCAAGCTGGTCGTCAACGATGCAGGTGGAGACAACTCCGCTTTGACACTATCCAATGCTTTTAGTGCATCACTCAGTGCCATACCTTGTCGCATATTAAAAGAGATAGTCGCTGCTGGCAGTGTTCCCAGATGGTTCACCGTCAAGGTTTGTGGCTGACGTTTAAAGCTGGCTACCGCATCTAACGACACCAGAGAGCCATTACTGCTGCGTACCTGGATCCGGCTTAAATCGGCAGTCTGTTGCTGGCGCTCAGGCAATACCTCCAAAATGACGGCATATTGATTGGTATCGGCATAAATGGTGGAGATCTGCCGCGCGGCAAATGCACTTTGTAACGCGATTTCAACCTGACTATAACTCAGTCCATAACTGGCTAATTTATCGCGATCCACTGAAATCGCCAGCCCGGCACCAACTACCTCCTGATCACTGGTAACATCCAGTAATCCGGGAATGGCTTTGATTGCCGTTAAAAAGCGATCGTGCCACAGTTTCAGTTCATCGAAGTCGTTACTTTGCAGCGTAAACTGATATTCCGATGCACTCGACATACCACCAATTTTAATCATCGGCGGGTTACGCAAATAAACACTGATGCCTGGAATGTGATTTACCTTGCGGCGGAGTTCGGCAATCACTTTATCCGCGGAAACACGCTGTGCACGCGGGATCAAACGGATAGTCATCGAACCACCGTTCGCGCTACCGTTCGGGCCTGTACTCCCCACCGATGACATGAAAGCGGCCACGTTAGGATCATCCCGGACGATTGCCGCCAATTGCTGTTGCATCCGCGATAAGGTTGCAAACGACGTATCGGGTGCAGCCTTTGAGGTCAGCGATATTTGCCCACTGTCTGTGCTGGGTAAAAAGTCTTTCGGTAATTGCTGATAAAGCACGACTGTTAACCCAATGCTGGCAGCAAAACTGAATATCATCCATCGTGGGTGACGTAATGCCGTGACAAGCGAAAGGCTGTAACTTTCCGTCAACGCGCTGAAGCCATTTTCCAACCATTGAGCAAAACGCCCCTGAACTTTAACTTCATGCTGAGGACGCAACACCCGGCTACACAACATCGGCGTTAACGTCAGCGAAATCAAACCAGACACCGCAATAGCAGCGCTGATTGTGACGGCAAATTCATGCAACAACCGCCCCATCAGCCCACTCATAAACAGCAATGGAATAAATACGGCGATCAGTGATAACGTCATCGAGAGAATGGTAAAGCCAATTTCACGTGCGCCTTTGCGCGCCGCTTGCATGGCACTCATGCCCTGTTCCATATGACGGACAATATTTTCCATCATCACGATCGCATCATCGACCACAAAACCAACGGCCAACGTCAACGCCAGTAACGAGAGATTATCCAGACTGTAGTCCAGCAAATACATCACCGGCACGGCGCCCAGCACCGATAATGGCACCGCCAGTGCAGGGATCACGGTGGCTGACAAATTACGTAGGAACAGCCATATCACCAACACTACCAGCGCACACGACAATAACAGTGTGAACTGCACATCATGGATCGATGCCCGAATAGATTCACTGCGGTCATAAAGAATATCCATCTTTATGGAATCAGGCAGTACGGTCTCGAATTGTGGTAAAGCGTGGCGTACAGCATCGACCGTACTGATGGTATTCGCTCCCGGCTGACGTTGTACGGCCAGAATGACACCCGGTTTATCCACAAACCAACTGGCAACCCGTGTGTTTTCTTCGCTATCTAATACGTTAGCCACTTCTGACAGATAAAGTGGTGCACCGTTACGGTATGCGACCGCCAGCTTGCGATAAGCCGCTGCATTTTCCAGCTGACCATTGCTTTGCAAACTTAGACTGCGATGCTCACCATCCAAATCACCAATCGGATCGTTGACGTTGTTATTGGCAATGACGGTGGCCAGTTCATCTAACCCGAGGTTATGTGCTACCAGTTTGTCGGGGTCAGCCTGAACGCGTACTGCATAAGGTTTCGAACCGAAGACCCCCACTTGTGCCACACCCGGTAACATCGACAGCGATTGCGCCAACTTACTTTCGGCATACTCAGTTACGGTCGAAATTGGCAAGGTATCGGAGTGCAACGCAATAAAGAAAATCGGCGCATCTGCCGGATTCGACTTCCGCATTGATGGAGTGGATGTCATGTTTTTCGGCAGTTTACGCTGTGCCGCACTGATCGCACTCTGCACATCTAAGGCGGCGCCATCAATATTACGGTCTAAATTGAACTGAACCGTAATTTTGGTGGTGCCCTGTGAACTGGTAGAGCTGATATTGTCGATACCAGAAATAGTCGCCAATTGCCCTTCCAGCGGGGTAGCTACCGCCGATGCCATCGTCTCCGGTGAAGCGCCCGATAAACTGGCTGATATGTTAATAGTTGGAAAATCGACCTGTGGTAATTCGCTGACAGGGAGAGCCTGATAGGCCATCACCCCAAACAGGGTAAAAAATCCCATCAGTAAACAGGTCATCACGGGCCGGCGAATAGACAACATGGAGATTTGCATGATGTTTACTCCTTGCCAGCTGGTTTAACCGCTTTGCTGGTGCCACCTTTATGAGCAAGAGTGACAGACGAGCCATCGTTCAGACGGAATTGCCCTTCCGTGACAACTTGATCTCCTTGTTGCAGTTCACCTTGAATAGCACTCCAACCATCGTTTGCAGCTAATTCCTCTACCGCGACTTTTTGCGCAATCCCTTTAATCACGACAAAGAGTTGTAAACCATCCGGCCCTTGCTGTAACGCCTGACTCGGTACAACTAACACCTGCGACAAAGTCCGTGGTGCTAATTTCACGGTGACATATTGCCCTGGCAACCATTCGCCATGCGGATTGGCAAAATCAGCTTTCAGCGCCACACTGCCACTGCTGCTGTCAACATTGTTGTCGAGAAATGAAACCTGCCCATGCCGCTGTTCGGTGAGTGAATCCGAATTAACCTGAGCGGTAACATCCAACACGCCTTTACGTAATGCCAGCTGTAAGTCACCCAGATTTTTCTCCGGCAATGTAAAACTCACAGCAATAGGATCAAGTTGGTTTAGTGACGTCAGTACTGTGCTATATGCCTGCACAGTGGCCCCCACAGAGACTAAATGCGCACCAACCCGGCCACTGAATGGGGCTTTAATATGTGTGTATTCAAGATTGCGTGCCGCAATATCTAAGCTGGCATTATCTTGCTGCACTAATGCGGCAGCGGACTGTTCTGCCGCCTGTGCACTGTTCATATCCGCCTCAGAAATAAATCTTTTCTGCAGTAAAACAGTGGCCCGCGCCAGATCTGCCTGTGCTTTTTTCAATAATGCCTGATCATGTGCCAGCACCGCTTTGGCTTGTTGCCATTTGTTGCGATAATCGCTGTCATCTAATTCAATCAGGACTTGGCCAGCCGTAACCAAGGCACCTTCTTTAAATAAAATTTTAGCGATTTGTCCTTCGACTCGGGGCTTTAAGTCGACGGAAGATTTTGCAACAACACGCCCGACCGCTTGCCAAGCTGCTTTAAAATCCTCTCGTCTAACCGGTGCCACCACCACTTGAGTAGCTCGCTGAACCGACGGGGCAGTTTGTGCTTGCTGAGTTAAAGAGATTCGATAACCGACAACGCCAATAACCGCGCTCAGTGCTATCCAATGCCAGATTTTCATGTATTCTCCATTCATTCTTCACAAGTTGAACAGTCCCCGACCTGAACCACCGATAAGTCTGCCTGTTAATGATGGTAAAAGTGTGTCAAACAGAAGGATCAGCGCCATAGTTTGCCGTTCTCTCTTAAAATAATGTGATCTGCCCGCCCTGATGTTCGCATTTACGCTGTGGTGCGCTATCATACCGCCCGCTCTTTTTTTGTGTCAGAAATCCCGAGGTGTACTATTTTTTCCCATATCGCCAATTTGTATCGCAAAGTGCTTGGTAAAGAAGAGACACCAGCCACGCCACAAACGAAGCAAGTCACTCCCTCAGCAGAAAAGCCGAAACGTCAGCCTCGCGCACCTGCGCCACTGGCAACTAAGGTTGCTCCTGCGGCAGACTCACCGCGCCGTATTTTAACCCGCGACCAGCACAGCATCTCACGCAGCATGATCAGTGAAAATGCACTGAAGGTGCTCTATCGTTTGCACAAAGCAGGTTATCAAGGCTATCTGGTTGGCGGTGGTGTACGCGATATTTTGCTGGGAAAAATACCCAAAGACTTTGATGTGGTAACCGATGCCCACCCAGAGCAGATCCGTAAATTATTTAATAACTGCCGTCTGATTGGTCGTCGTTTCCGTCTGGCACACATTGTATTTGGCCGCGATATTATCGAAGTCGCTACTTTCCGCGGACACCACCATCAGGTGAACACCAGCAAAAACATTGCGGAACAATCAGAAGAAGGCATGTTATTGCGCGATAACGTGTATGGCACCATCGAAGAAGATGCTGAACGCCGCGACTTTACCGTTAACGCCTTGTATTACAACATCAAAGATTTTTCCCTGCATGATTTTCATGGTGGCCTGAACGATCTGGCTGCCGGTAAATTGGAGCTGATTGGTGATCCGGAAACCCGCTATCGCGAAGACCCGGTGCGCATGTTGCGAGCGATCCGCTTTGCCGCCAAATTAGGTCTGACCATCAGCGAACGCAGTGCTGAGCCAATTCCGCGACTGGCACCGCTGCTGCAAGACATTCCGTCTGCGCGGCTGTTTGAAGAAACCATCAAGCTGTTCCTCGCCGGCCATGCGTTAAGCACCTATCACCTGTTGCGCAAGTTTGGCCTGTTCCAGCAATTATTCCCGCAAGCTGGAAAATTGCTGACACCAGACGGTAATTCTGCGTATGAACGCTTTCTGGAAAAAGCACTCGCCGGTTCTGATAAACGCGTGGCAGCCGACCAACCGGTGACACCAACGTTCTTTTACGCTACGCTATTGTGGGGCGTAGTGGCCCTGCGTCAGCGCGAAATCAGCAACGAAAGTAATCTGCCGTTCCAGGATGCCATGCAGATGGCGATGAACGAAGCAATTGAACAACAGATCCACACCGTTGCAATCCCACGTCGTTTTACCAGTGATGTTCGTGAAATCTGGTTACTGCAAGAACGTCTGCCGCGTTATTCCGGCAAGCGGGCGGAAAAACTGTTTGCACAACCTAAATTCCGTGCCGCTTTCGACTTTCTGGAACTGCGCGCGCAAGTGGAACCGCGCTTCCGCGATATCGTGGCATGGTGGCAAGATTACCAGCAAACACACGAATTCATTCGTCCGGAACACACACATACTCCGCGCCCTGCTGCCCCAACGGCAACCGCCGCTGTAAGCAGTGAACGCCCGCAAAGTGAAGAACATGCCGCCCGGAAACGTCCGCGTCGCCGCCGCCGTTATCCGCAGCAAGCCGGCCAACGTAACCATGACTGAGGTTGTAGCTGTGACTGAAGTTTTTGTCGCGCTGGGCGCTAATCTGGCGCAACCACAAGCGCAGATCTTGCGTGCTATCGCGGCATTACAAAGCATACCAGCGACAGAACTACTCGCCTGTTCGCCTCTGTATAGCTCATCACCGATGGGCCCGCAGGATCAACCGGATTACATCAATGCAGTTGCCAGATTGCAGACCTCGCTGGCACCGCATGCTTTATTAGACGAATTACAACGTATTGAGTTGGAACAAGGCCGGGAGCGCAAAGACGAACGCTGGGGGCCACGAACACTGGATCTGGATATCCTGCTATATGGTCAAAATATCATTGATGATGAACGTCTGACCATCCCTCACTACGGCATGAAACAACGTGCTTTTGTCTTGGTGCCGCTATTCGATTTAGCACCACAACTGACACTGCCGGATGGAAGTCAATTAGCCGAACTGACTGCTGCCATTGATCGTACAGCACTGTTCCGCTTACCAGAATAATATTAGTTTCACAGGAGTCACTATGAGCAAAATAAGCCTGACCCAGATTCAGAAAATGAAACAAAGCGGTGAAAAAATCGCGATGATGACCGCTTATGATGCCACCTTCGCGCATCTGTTTGACGATGCGGGTGTTCATTCCATTCTGGTTGGTGACTCACTGGGCATGGTCGTGCAAGGTCATAGTGACACACTGCCAGTCACCGTCGATGACATGGTCTATCACACCGCCAACGTGGCGCGTGGCGTGCAAAACGCATTACTGATCGCTGATCTGCCATTCATGAGCTACAGCGATATTAAAACCGCCTGTATCAATGCTGGTCGACTGATGGCCGCGGGTGCCAAAATGGTGAAAATTGAAGGTGGCGACTGGTTGTGTGACACCGTCAAACAACTGAACCGCAATGGTATCCCTGTGTGTGCCCATTTGGGCCTAACACCGCAGTCCGTGCATTTATTTGGCGGCTTCCGTATACAGGGCCGTGACGCACAACGTGCTGAAGAGATTTATCATCATGCACTGGCACTGCAAGCCGCCGGTGTGCAAATGGTGGTGCTGGAATGTATTCCTGAGCAACTGGCCGAACGCATCACCAAAGCACTGCGCATTCCGGTGATCGGTATTGGCGCGGGTGCACAGACCGACGGCCAGGTATTAGTGATGCAAGATGCTATCGGTATTACTACCGGTTACATCCCTAAATTCAGTAAAAACTTTCTGGCGGAAACTGGCGATATTCGTAAAGCCATCGAGCTTTATGTGGAACAAGTAGCAAACGGCCAGTTCCCTGCCGCTGAACATACCTTCAATTAAGGAAGTCCGATCGTGTTAGTCACAGAACAGATCGACGCCCTGCGCGCCGCTATCCGGGAATTTCGTCAACAGGGCAAACGTATCGCGTTTGTCCCGACCATGGGCAATCTGCACAATGGCCATCTCACGTTAGTACGTGAAGCCAGACAGCATGCCGATGTGGTGATTGTCAGTATTTTCGTCAACCCGATGCAATTTGATCGCGCAGAAGATTTGGTCAATTATCCACGCACGCTGGATGAAGATTGCGCATTACTGGCACAAGAAGGTGTGGCTGCCGTATTTACACCGACGCCTGCCATCATGTATCCGCAAGGATTGGAAACACAAACCTTCGTCGAAGTTCCCGGTATTTCCTCACTGCTGGAAGGCGCCATGCGTCCGGGCCACTTCCGCGGTGTCAGCACCGTAGTGACTAAACTATTTAATCTGGTTCAGCCCGATGTCGCCTGTTTTGGTCAAAAAGACTACCAGCAACTCGCCCTGATCCGTAAAATGGTGCGTGATATGGCGATGCCAATCGACATTATTGGTGTACCAACTGTACGTGCCGATGACGGATTAGCGCTGAGTTCTCGTAATGGTTATTTGACCAAGGAAGAACGTGTTCTTGCGCCAACACTGTCACAAGTGATGGCCTGGATCGGTGAACAATTACCGGCCCGACAAAATGCAATTCCGGCATTGATCAACGAAGCCGCTGAGCAACTGAATGCCGCTGGTTTCCGTACCGATGCCATTGATATTGTTGATGCCGATAGCCTGTTACCATTGAGTGAACAAAGCACGCAGGCTGTGGTGCTCATGGCAGCATGGTTAGGTAAACGGGCCCGTTTGATTGATAATTTAGTGGTCAATTTGCGCGCAACCACCAGATAGTTTATAGTCGCGCCGCTGGTGTGATCTCTGCCACACCGAAGCCGTGTAATGTAAGGAAAAAGCAATGCAACGAATCATGCTGCGAGGCAAACTGCATCAGGCCCGCGTTACTCATGCGGTACTGAATTATGAAGGCTCCTGTGGAATCGATCAGGACTTTCTGGATGCTGCCGGTATCGTCGAATATGAAGCGATTGATATCTACAACATTGAAAATGGCGAGCGTTTTTCCACTTACGCTATTTCTGGTGAGCGCGGTTCCCGCATGATCTCCTTAAATGGCGCTGCTGCACGCAAAGCTGCTGTCGGCGACCGCATCATCATCTGTGCTTACGGGCCAATGACTGAAGATGAAGTTGCGCAGCATAAGCCGCGATTGGTTTATCTGGATGCCCAGAACAACATTGTTCGCACCAGTAAAGACATTCCGCTGCAACTGGCCTGATAAAGGCCAGTTTTCTTTCTACCAGCCGAAACAGTATTCGAGATGACACAACCCATACAGCTGATTGTCGGATTAGCAAATCCTGGCCAAGAATATGCGCAAACCCGTCATAACGCCGGTGCATGGTATGTGGCCGAACTGGCTGCTCGTTACAATGGTAGTCTGCGCGAAGATCCAAAATATTTTGGCATCACGGGCCGCATTCAGATCAATGGCCATGATGTTCGTTTGTTGATCCCGACGACCTTTATGAACTTGAGCGGGAAGTCAGTGTCAGCATTGGCTAAATTTTTCCAAATCCCGCCAGAGAGTATTCTGGTGGCGCATGATGAGCTCGATTTACCGCCCGGCATCGCCAAATTTAAACAAGGTGGCGGTCACGGTGGTCATAACGGCCTGAAAGACATCATCAGCAAATTAGGCAATAACAACCAGTTCCATCGCCTGCGTTTAGGCATAGGCCATCCGGGCAGTAAAGAGCTGGTTGTCGGTTTTGTCTTAAATAAAGCACCAAAAACAGAACAACAATTGATTGATGCCGCAGTGGATGAAGCCGTGCGCGCAACTGATATACTATTCACTAATGATATGACCAAAGCCATGAATCGCTTACACAGCTTCAAGGCTACTGCCTGATATTGAGGAATCAACCACTATGGGTTTTAAATGCGGCATCGTCGGTTTGCCAAACGTAGGTAAATCAACCCTGTTCAACGCGCTGACTAAGGCTGGTATCGAAGCTGCCAACTTCCCGTTCTGTACCATCGAACCGAATACCGGTGTGGTTCCTATGCCTGATCCACGTCTGGATCAACTGGCTGAAATCATCAAACCACAACGTATTGTGCCAACCACCATGGAATTCGTAGACATCGCGGGTCTGGTAAAAGGTGCATCCAAAGGTGAAGGTCTGGGTAACCAGTTCCTGACCAACATTCGTGAAACTGAAGCGATTGGCCACGTTGTGCGTTGTTTCGAAAATGACAACATTATCCATGTTGCGGGTAAAGTTGATCCGGCTGACGATATCGAGACTATTAATACCGAATTAGCCCTGTCTGATTTGGAAACCTGTGAACGTGCTATTCAGCGTATCCAGAAAAAAGCCAAAGGCGGCGATAAAGACGCTAAAGCTGAACTGGAAGTGCTGGAAAAGTGTCTGCCACAACTGGAACAGGCTGGTATGCTGCGTGCGTTGGATCTAAGCGCTGAAGAAAAAGCGGTGATCCGTTATTTAAGCTTCCTGACGCTGAAACCAACCATGTACATTGCTAACGTCAATGAAGATGGTTTTGAAAACAATCCTTATCTGGATCAGGTACGGGCAATAGCTGCTAAAGAAGGTTCTGTAGTCGTGCCAGTTTGTGCCGCTATCGAAGCTGACTTAGCGGAAATGGAAGAGGAAGACCGCGCTGAATTCATGGCAGAACTGGGTCTGGAAGAGCCAGGTCTGAACCGAGTGATCCGCGCTGGTTACCAATTGCTGAATCTGCAGACGTATTTCACTGCTGGTGTAAAAGAAGTGCGCGCCTGGACCATTCCAGTCGGTGCCACCGCACCACAAGCCGCCGGTAAAATTCATACCGATTTTGAAAAAGGTTTTATCCGCGCTCAGACTATCGCGTTTGAAGACTTCATCACCTACAAGGGTGAACAAGGCGCGAAAGAAGCCGGTAAGATGCGTGCTGAAGGTAAAGATTACATCGTTAAAGATGGTGACGTACTGAACTTTTTATTTAACGTCTAAATTTCTGTTCAACGTCTAAATTGAAGCATGTTAAAAAAGCCCGTGAATGCGGGCTTTTTTTATTGTTTTACTTTGCCAGCATAAAAATTAAGTCACTATTGTCATTATGTAGTTAATGCTATAAATATATTTGAAACATATCACTCTGCGATAGTGAGAACAGTATTTAATGAGTCAGACGACACCCATTTCAGTCGATCAACTTAAAATCGGTCATTATGTTGTTCTGCCTTTCGGCTGGAAAAATCATCCATTTCTGTTTAGTTCGTTTCGTATTAAAGATGAAGACCAGCTGCAAATATTGCGCGATCTTGGTGTCAGAGCAATTCCTGTCGATTTAGCTAAAAGCGTTATTATTGAAGAAGAATTTATACCACCAGAACCAGAAGAACCGATCGTGGAACCAGAAATAACTATTCCTGATCCGCACAAAGCGCAACAACAAGCTGCCCGACGCTCAATCCGGCACGCTGAACGCAGTTATACTAACGCCCTGTCGCCCTTGCGTGAGTCGCTGACGCGATTAAATCTGAAACCGGATGAAGGATTAGCGACAGTCGCAGAACTGGTTCGTAGTGCAGCAACTAGTCTGGCAGAACAAGAAGGATCGGTAGGTTTCCATTTAGTGCGCTCTATTCGTAATGGTGACCCGCACTTATTGCACAGCCTTAATGTCGCATTTATTGCTATGCTTATCGCCAGAGAGGCCGGTTGGGATCCGGTAGCCATTAAAGATGCTGGTTTAGCCGGGTTGGTTCACGATATTGGTGAATTACGTATTCCCACTCAGGTCACACGTAAACGCACCGAACTGACAAAAGCAGAATTCAACTTTCTTAAACTGCATGTGCAATATGGGTTCGAGCAACTGACCCAATTAAAGGCATATACGCCGGAAGTCCGCCAAGCCACACTACAGCATCATGAATATCTCGATGGATCAGGTTATCCGTCAGGTTTAAAAGATGGTGAAATTGCGCCATTAAGCCGTCTGATCGCGGTCGTGGATTATTATGAAGAACAATTGCATCCACGTAATGGCTTAGGCACGGCACACCCCAACCAGGTGATCGCCAGTTTATATAAAAAAGCCAATAAGCAATTTGATAATCAGTTTACTCAGTTGTTAATCAAAGTATTAGGCGTCTATCCACCAGGCAGCGTTGTCACTTTAAGTGATGGTACGTTAGCATTGGTCATGTCGAGCGAACCATCAGCACCGTTAAAACCAATGGTATTGCCTTATGAGAAAGGTCGGGAGCAAGAAGGAGTTGATCTGATTGCATTACAAAATGATGAACGCACCATCAGCGGTATCGTTTCACATGAAGAGCTAACGCCACAACAGCAGGAATTTTTCGGCATCACCAAACATGCTTGTTACTATTTTTCACTGTCACAGTAGCTAGACATTCTATTTACTCTAATAAAAAACCCCGCATTGCGGGGTTTTTGCTTTTCAACTTCACGCTAACGTATGTTCTGTACGCGCAATAATATCGTCTTGAGTATCCGGCGATAATGCGGTGAAAAATGCCGAATAACCCGCAACCCGCACCACCAGATCCCGATACTGATCAGGATGCTCTTTTGCTGCTAACAAGGTTTCGCGGGAAACAATGTTGTACTGCACATGCCAGCCTTTATGTATCTCAAAGAAGGTTCGCAGTAATACCATCAATTTCTGGCGATCACGCGGTTGTTCTAAACTTGCCGGGTTGAGTTTTTGATTCAGCAGCACCCCCCCCAGAATAGCCGCCGTAGGCAATTTACCCAGTGAATTAAAGACCGCTGTCGGCCCATGACTGTCGGTGCCGGATGATGGGCTGGCCCCTTCCGCCAACGGCGCATGTGCTTTGCGACCATCTGGAGTTGCCATCGTCCCTGCTCCGAACGGAACGTTCGCTGAAATAGACGATGTGCCTGCGTAATAGCCACCACCAATTGGGCCACGGCCATAACGGGTATTATGAAATTGGCTGATTGCATCAATAAACGTCTGATAAGCCCGCACCAGCAGCTCATCCACCGAGTCATCATCATTGCCATATTTCGCAATCCGATTAGCCAGCATCAAACGTAATGCTTCACCGTCTTCGCCAGCAAAGTTATTCCCCAATGCAGCCGCTAATTCCTGTTGCGACAATTTACCGCTGAACACCTGATCACGCACCGCCGCTAAACTATTACCCAAATTAGCAATACCAACCTGCAAACCAGATACCCAGTCGTATTTCGCCCCGCCCTGTTTCGCCGTTTTACCACGCTCAATACAATCATCGACCAACGCAGAACACAGAATATCGTGCGCGTTTTCTTCCAAAACCGTATCGACAACACAGTCAATCTCAACGGTTTTACGCGTGTAATAACGGATCTGGTGATCCCATGCCGCTAATACTTCATCAAAATTATGGAAGTTACCTAAACTGAGCCCTTGCGGCTGTGGCAGGAAAGTTTGTCCCGTTGTTGCATCCTTACCTTGTTCCAACGCTGCCAACATGACGCGGGCAAAATTGACAAAACTCATCCCGGTGCAACGATAACCCCATTTTCCCGGTACCGCCGTTTCAATACAGCCGATAGCGGAATAGTTATAAGCATCTTCCACTTCCACACCGAGCTTAATAAATTCAGGAATAACGATTTCATCATTATTAAAAGCCGGCATGCCAAAACCACAGCGGATCACTGCCATACAGGCTTCAAGAAAATCATCACTCATGCCCGCATGATAACGCACGCTTAAATTGGGCTGTGTGGAGCGCAAGCGACCG
Source organism: uncultured Tolumonas sp. (assembly GCF_963676665.1). NCBI lineage: Bacteria > Pseudomonadati > Pseudomonadota > Gammaproteobacteria > Aeromonadales > Aeromonadaceae > Tolumonas > uncultured Tolumonas sp. Next base: position 143,261 of record NZ_OY781371.1, on the reverse strand, counting down.
CATGACTCCAAAATGGTATATGACAATGGGTTTACGGCATCAACTGCTGCCCCCTGATACCAACGCTGACCACCAATCGTGACATTCTGATACAACGGACTGCCTGCTGATGCTTTGGAATGCGTTCCAGAGCGGATTTTGTTCACCTCCAGCAACTTCAACCAACAGCAATGCAACAACTCAATCGCTTGTTCACGCGGTAAGGTTTGTTCTAATTCCACATCACGGCGATACCAAGGGTAGAGATATTGATCCATGCGGCCAAACGACACTGAATGCCCGTTAGACTCGATCTGCAATACCAATTGAATGAAATAGCACAGTTGTAACGCTTGCCAGAAGGTACGTGGTGGCTGTTCGGCGATCAAATCGCAGTTCTCAGCAATCGCTAACAATTCATCACGGCGCTCAATCCGGTTTTCCTGACTGGCCATCTGACGCGCCAGTGCAGCATAACGTTGAATATGTTCAGACAACGCCAGTAAGGTAATATCCACCGATTTAAGAAACTGTTCACGATGCAGATCATTCCAGTCAGCTAAATCGAGCCGTTGTCGCCGTTCTGCGACTTTTGCCTGTAATCCATGAATACCCAGCTCCAGCAGTTGCGGATAGTCCACCGCCAGATGTGCATCGCCCGAGGTCATATTGCCTTCAGCTTTAATAATGCCACTGGCGAGAATGGCTTTCTGCTCTTCGGTAAACAGCCCATAACAACGATCCTGTACCGTTTGCCCACGCCAGAACGGTGCTAACTGATGGATCGCGGCTTTATCTTCCGCTGTAACACTAAAACCAGCACCAGGACGATCGCCGAGTTCATCGATCTCTTTTTTTACCCAGCCAACGGTATATTCCGGAAAAATCGGTGCTGCGCGTAAACGCGAGGCCTGATTACCAATAATCAATTCATCATTGTCGATCCAAATCGTGCGTTGTTGCAGATGATGCGCCAGCGCCAGCGCGCGACGCACGACGATTGGTTTATCGATATTTGCCTGATAGCTTTCGGTGTAATGACGCGCACGCTCAGTACAAACCGGCGGTTTGACTATCTCTACCAAACGCCGTTTATGATCACGAATGCGCGCAGATAACGTGGTCAGGTCAAGTTCGGTCATAATTACCCCCTCAGTATGGCAGTCAGACCACAGGCTTTGGCTTGCTGCTCGGCAAAGGCCAGTAACTCGGGTCGATCAAGTGGTTTCCGGGCACAGTCATAATCCAGCCCGAGTAAATGGTATTTGTGCATGCCGTAAGTGTGGTACGGCAGGAAATGGATTTCGCCACTACCGCCAAATTGTTGATAGTGCTTAGCCGCCTGCTGAATGATGGTGTTCAGTGTTATTGCGTCATCGTTGAAATCAGTAATGATGGGAACACGAAATAAAATATTAGCGCCGCTTTTACCGAGTTTTTCAATATTGTGTTGAATTAAAGGTAGCTGACCATCGGTCCATTGCAGGAACTTATCCGCATCGGTGTGTTTCAAATCAACCAGCCACAAATCGACGAATTCCAGCGATGGTTCAATGTAATGCCAGGGCACATGCAGACAGCTCTCGACGGCCGTATGAATACCTTCCTGATGAGCTGTTTGCAGCAGCTGTTGGGCTAATTTCGGCTGCATAAACGGTTCACCGCCGGACAACGTCAGGCCACCGCCACTGCGCTGATAAAACGCGTTATCACGGCGCACTTGCGCCATGATTTGCTCGGCATCCATCTCATCGCCGCAAAGAGAAATGGCACCACTCGGGCAAGCATCTGCAGCCAGTCGCATCTCATTTTCTGTGAGTCCGTGTCGCAAAATAGTGACGGCTGAAGTGCTATCATCGCGTTTAAAACAGGAACTATGTTGCGTGCAACGCTGACACCCCTGAGTACACAGTCGTTCGTCATATAACAGATCTAAACTGCGCGAACGACTTTCCGGATTTTGGCACCAGCGGCAACTGAGTGAGCACCCTTTCATGAACACCACCGTTCTGATCCCAGGGCCATCATGCGTGGCATAACGTTGCAGATTGCAGATCATAATTTATCCTGTCGCTTAGCTTCGACTTTCATTTAAAAACTTTCATTCGAAGTTTATTTTGATTTCAATCAAGCTTTATCGCGATTCATATTTATATAGTGAGATCTGAAAAGTAGATCACAGGAGAAGATGATGGAGTTTTATCTTGATAGTGCCGACCTGAATGCCATTGAACGATTAGCGCGCTTTATGCCCATTCAAGGCGTCACTACTAACCCCAGTATTGTGGCAAAAGGGCGTCAACCGTTAGCTACCGTGCTGCCAGCATTACGTAACATTATTGGTGCGGAAAATGTGTTGTTTGCGCAGGTTCTGGCCGATAACGCAGAAGAGATGGTGAAAGAAGCGGAACAGCTGCAGACGCTGGATTCACGGCTGGTGGTCAAGATCCCTGTAACCCCAGAGGGTCTATTAGCTATCAAACTCCTGAAACAACGCAATATCCCCACACTGGGTACTGCGGTTTATTCTCCGATGCAGGGATTGCTGGCCGCATTAGCCGGTGCCAGTTATGTCGCGCCTTACGTGAACCGGATTGATGCCCAAGGCGGCAGTGGCATTAAGTGTGTGCAAGAACTACAACAACTGCTCACATTGCATGCTCCACACTGTCAGGTTTTAGCCGCTAGTTTTAAAACGCCACGCCAAGTGTTGGACTGTTTACTGGCTGGCTGCACCAGCGTGACATTACCCATTGATGTAGCAGAACAGTTGTTACGCAGCCCAGCGGTCGATGCAGCTCTTGTGCAGTTTAATCAGGAATGGCAAGAAGCATTCGGCGCATAAGTTTTGTCGCTTAATGGCTATACCCAAAGTAATTGGCGTTGCAGCAAGGCGACAAGAGAGCGAATCCCCATGAGCATAGAGATGCTATGTGATTGGGGTGAGAGAACGCGGTCAACGACGCTGCAACTTCAAGTACGAAGGGTATAAAACTGCAGCAAAACCAGCAGATAAGCTGCACTATTTGCTGGTTGCCGACCAAGATTTAAGCAGACAGGAACGGTTAAATAAAAAAGGGTTGACGGTAACAGCGCATATACGCATAATGCGCCCCGCACAGTTCAGCAGCAATGCCGAGTTGTACGAGTGTTGGCTATGTAGCTCAGTTGGTTAGAGCATCGCACTCATAATGCGGGGGTCACAGGTTCGAATCCCGTCATAGCCACCATTTTTGGGGTGTCGCCAAGCGGTAAGGCAGCGGATTCTGATTCCGCCATACCCAGGTTCGAATCCTGGCACCCCAGCCATCATTATGTAAAGTTTTCCAGTTGGGGTATCGCCAAGCGGTAAGGCAACGGGTTTTGATCCCGTCATACCCAGGTTCGAATCCTGGTACCCCAGCCATCATTATGTAAAGTTTTCCAGTTGGGGTATCGCCAAGCGGTAAGGCAACGGGTTTTGATCCCGTCATACCCAGGTTCGAATCCTGGTACCCCAGCCATATTTAATCTTAAAGGCTATGTAGCTCAGTTGGTTAGAGCATCGCACTCATAATGCGAGGGTCACAGGTTCGAATCCCGTCATAGCCACCATTTCTTCTCTGTACACATCAAACTGTCTTTACAATTCATTTGCTGATTTTCATTCGGCTTATCGCCTTTTCACTGATTGCGATATTTGCGATTGCTGATCTTTTAATTGTTGTTCTTTGGTTTGTTTGGCTTTTAGCGCAATTAATTCAGTATTCAGTGCTTGCATCTTCTGCGTCAGGATCACCATATCGGCTTGCAGCTTGGCATCATCCGCATGGCTGGCACAGCCAGTTAATAACAACAGACTAAGTAATAAACTGTTATGTAGTGGTCGACATTGGGCCATATTTCCCCCGATTGAATGGGTTTGTTCAATTTTCTGGATAAAAAAAGCAGACCCAATGCGACGGTCTGCTTTCCTGTTTGTTATCTCATCTCAATCGTAGCTACATCATTAACCGATATGTGTCAGGCCACTCATGTAAGGGCGTAACACTTCTGGTACTTCGATACGACCATCGGCTTGCTGGTAGTTTTCCAACACCGCAACTAAGGTACGGCCAACCGCCAAACCAGAACCGTTCAGTGTATGCAGCAGTTGTGGTTTGCTGTCAGCACCACGTACACGCGCTTGCATGCGACGAGCTTGGAAATCAGTACAGTTAGAGCAAGATGAAATCTCACGATAGGTATTCTGCGCTGGCAACCAAACTTCCAAATCGTAAGTTTTGGCCGCAGAGAAACCCATGTCACCAGTACACAACGCCATCACACGATATGGTAAGCCTAACAGCTGCAGCACTTTCTCTGCATGACCGGTCATCTCTTCCAGTGCGTCCCATGATTTCTCTGGATGAACCAACTGCACCATTTCAACTTTATCAAACTGATGCATACGGATCAGACCGCGGGTATCACGACCATAAGAGCCGGCTTCGGAACGGAAGCATGGGCTATGCGCGGTCATTTTGATGGGCAGTGCTTTTTCATCATAGATTTCATCGCGCGCAATGTTGGTCAATGGCACTTCCGCTGTCGGGATCAGCGAAAATTTGCGCACCTTGCCCTCTTCGTCACCTTCACCATTGATCGCAGTGTGGAACAGATCTTCGGCAAATTTAGGCAATTGACCAGTACCCAGCAAACTATCGGCGTTCACCAGATAAGGCACATAACATTCGGTATAACCGTGTTGCTGCGTGTGCAGATCTAACATGAACTGCGCTAAAGCTCGGTGCATACGGGCAATTTGCCCTTTCAACACAACAAAACGTGAACCGGAGATTTTAGTCGCAACGGCAAAGTCCAGACCACCCGTCGCTTCACCCACCGCAACGTGATCTTTGACATCAAAATCAAACTGGCGAGGTGTGCCCCAGCGGCGCACTTCGACGTTTTCACTTTCATCTTTACCGACTGGTACAGAATCAGCAGGCAGATTTGGCATTAACAGGGAGATCTGACGCATCTTTTCTAAGATCTCATCCTGCTGCTTTTTACACTGTTCTAAATCGTCACCCAATGTGCCCACTTCCGCCATCAACGGAGCTACATCTTCACCACGACGCTTCGCTTCACCAATTGCTTTCGAGCGGGCATTACGTTCTGCCTGCAATTCCTGAGTCCGAGTCTGCAGTTCTTTACGCTGTTCTTCCAGCGCAGTGACCATAGCCACATCCAGTTTATAGCCACGCAGAGCCAAACGCTCAGCCGCCACTTCGATGTCACCACGTAAAAATTTAGGATCAAGCATGATAAACCTGCTGTTATGCGAAATTATTGGAGGAATAAACCGATCCGCGACCAAATAGACGTCGTCGATGGATGCAGTTTACCAAAAGCCGTCGTTGGCGGGTACGCCAAAACAAGGATTATTCTATTTTGATAGCGTTATGAAGGTGTTGATAGCGCACTAGTGTGCGTATTTCACCCTTAACGCGGTTTTGGATAACGCTGAAAAGTGGTTTGCGCATCCAGCTCGGACAGATAATTCAATTTTTGTGCGATCTGTTTTTCAGCGCCGCGTTCTGATGGCTGGTAATATTCGCGACTTTCCAACTCGGGCGGGAAATAACATTCGCCAGCGGCATAAGCCCCCGGTTCATTATGCGCGTAACGATATTCTTCACCATACCCCAACGATGCCATCAGTTTGGTTGGCGCATTACGCAGATGCGGCGGCACTTCATAATCCGGTTGCGTTTTAGCGTCCTGTAACGCTGCTTTCCAGGCGACATATACGGCATTACTTTTCGGCGCACAAGCCAGATACACCACCGCCTGCGCGATAGCACGTTCGCCTTCTGCCGGCCCTACCCGTTCAAAACAATCCCATGCGGCGAGAGCAACGCGCATGGCATTCGGGTCAGCATTGCCAATATCTTCCGAGGCAATCGCCAGCAACCGACGGGCAACATACAGCGGATCACCACCAGCAGCGACAATGCGCGCATACCAGTAAAGCCCGGCTTGTGGATCGGAACCGCGAATGGATTTATGAAAGGCCGAGATCAGATCGTAATAAACATCGCCTTGATTATCAAAACGCGCCACCTTTTCACCGGAAACAGCAGCCAGCAGATGACGATCAACCCGTTTCACACCGTCATGGCTTTCAACCATATCGTTGAGCAGTTCAAGGTAGTTCAGCGCCTTACGCGCATCGCCATCGACCAGTTGCACCAGTGCTTTTAATACGCCCTCTTCGAACTGTAATGATTCACCCGCTAATCCACGAGGATCAGTTAATGCTTGCTCAACTACTTGCTGGATATCATCGTCAGTCAGCCGTTTCAGCAGATAGACACGCGCGCGCGATAACAACGCGTTGTTCAGTTCAAACGAGGGGTTTTCGGTGGTGGCACCGACAAAGATGATGGTGCCATCTTCGATATGCGGTAAGAAAGCATCTTGTTGGCTTTTATTGAAGCGATGCACTTCATCGACAAACAGCAAAGTGCGACGCCCACGATAGCTGTTGTCTTTCGCACGATCAATCGCAGCACGGATCTCTTTTACACCCGAAGTGACAGCAGAAATACGCTCGACATCGGCCTGACAATAACGCGCCATCAGCTCGGCTAAAGTAGTTTTACCTGTGCCGGGAGGCCCCCATAAAATCATGGAGTGACAATGTCCGGCCTCAATCGCTCGTCGCAGGGGTTTGCCTTCCGCCAGTAAATGGCTTTGGCCAATATACTGGTCTAACCGCTCTGGCCGCATCCGCGCAGCCAGAGGGCGAAAATCAGCAGCAAAATCCAGCGACAGATTGCTCATCAGCGTTGATCGTCAACCGTCACACCTTCCGGTGTTTTAAAATTGAAGGTGTCGGCTTTAATGGTCGGGTTGGCATTAAAGGCTGACAGTGTAAATTCACTGCGCTGGCCTTGTGCTTCACTCACTTCCATCCGGGTGATATGGTTTTGATTATCAAACACCATGCGCAATGATTCGATACGCTGATCTTTTTGTTTACTGGTGATGGTGAATGCCGAGCCATCTTGATCGATGAGGTAATTTTTCCAAATTTTATCATCGCTACTGGAGATCAGCAGAAATGGCGTATTCACCACCGCCTTGCTTAAACTCATCACCGTGACCTGCTCAACAAACGGGTCATACAACCAAACCGCTTTGCCATCAGACAGGATCAAGTTGTCATCCGGCTTTTTGGCCTCCCAGCGGAAATGATCCGGGCGTTGTAACACCATTTCACCACTGCCATTTTGCAAAGGTTTGCCCTGTGCATCGGTGACTGTTTGCTCAAAATGTGCACTAAACTGGCGAATACTCGCCAGTTTTTTCTTTAATACAGCGCTGTCATCAGCGAGCGCATTAAAACTCAGTGACCAGATACAAGCGGTTAATCCCGCTGCACACCATTTCGCAATTGTTGTCATATCAGTCTCTCATAGGTGCTGGTGACAGCACTTCGCGTTGCCCATTACTACCCGGTGCACTGACAATTCCATGGCCTTCCATCTGTTCAATCAGACGTGCTGCACGGTTATAACCGATTTTAAAACGACGTTGTACGCTGGAAGTAGAACCACGACGTGATTCCACCACAAACTCAACGGCTTCATCAAACAGCGGATCTAAATCTTCATCGCGACTGGTTTGTTCACCCGGCAGTGCATTTTCTGCCGTGATTTCACCATTCAGGATCTCATCGATGTAGTTTGGTTCACCACGCAGTTTCCAGTCATCAACCACACGATGCACTTCATTATCACTGACAAACGCACCATGCACACGCGCAGGGTTGTTATCCCCCGGAGGCATATACAGCATGTCACCCATACCCAACAGCGCTTCAGCGCCTTGTTGATCGAGAATGGTCCGTGAGTCAATTTTGGACGATACCTGGAACGAAATACGGGTTGGAATATTCGCTTTGATAAGCCCAGTGATAACATCAACCGACGGACGCTGGGTCGCCAGAATCAGGTGAATACCCGCTGCTCGCGCTTTCTGAGCAATACGTGCAATCAATTCTTCCACCTTTTTACCAACCATCATCATCATGTCGGCAAATTCGTCGACGATCACCACGATATGTGGCAAACGCTCCAGATCTGGTGCTTCTTCCTCGAAGGAGTCATTCGGACGCCAGAACGGATCTTTGATTGGGTTACCTGAATCCAGTGCCGCACCGATTTTTGCGTTATAACCTTTCAGGTTACGCACACCCATAACCGACATCAGCTTATAGCGACGCTCCATCTCACCCACACACCAGCGCAGTGCATTGGCGGCATCTTTCATGTCGGTAACCACTTCGGTCAGCAGATGCGGAATACCTTCATAGACTGACAATTCCAGCATTTTCGGGTCGATCATGATAAAGCGCACTTCTTCCGGTGTGGCTTTATACAGCATCGAAATGATCATGGCGTTCACGCCCACTGACTTACCAGATCCCGTGGTGCCTGCTACCAGCACATGTGGCATTTTGGCCAAATCAACGACTGTGGCTTCGCCGGCAATGTCTTGCCCTAACACCAACGTTAATGGGCTACTGGCATTGCGGAAAGCATCACTGTCGATAACTTCGCGCAGATGCACGGTTTGACGATAACGGTTTGGTAATTCCAGCCCGATATAAGGTTTGCCAGGAATAACTTCGACCACACGCACGCTCACGGCAGAGAGTGAACGCGCCAGATCGCGGGATAACCCAGTGATCTTGCTGGCTTTCATACCCGGAGCCAGATCCAGCTCAAAACGGGTGATCACGGGGCCAGGATACACGCCAACCACTCGGGCTTGTACGTTGTAATCAGCCAGCTTGGATTCCACCAGCCGCGCAATACGATCGAGCTCTTCTTTGCTCATCATCTGCACTTTCGGTGGTGGCGTTTCCAACAAATTAAATGACGGCAAATCACCGATCGCGGCTTTTTTACGTGCCCGATCTAACAATGCCTGTTCAGCGACTTGCAGCGGTGTTGGCGCCGCCGGAGCAGCAGCTGGTTGCACGGTTACATTCGCAGGAGCTGTTGATGCAACCGCAGGCTGCGCTGCCGCAGTAGGTTTACTCTCTTTATCTTCGGTCGCCCACGGCATGGTGGGTTCCCAGTCATCATCATCTTCTAATGCTGACCAACTAGCTGTAAAAGTAGGTTCACTACGAGCAGCATTATTCTTCACCGGATTAAGATTAAACTCGGGCTCGCGACGTTCTGTAACTACCGGAGCAGGTACATCATCGTCATCCAGATCATCGTTTTGTACTGCAACTGGCGGTTTGCGGCTGAATGAAAAACGTGGCGCACGTTGAGGAATGACGCTCTCATCAACGCCGATCGGTGAAGGGATAAAATCATCTTCATCGTCATCATCAGTGAATGGATCATGTTCATCATGCACATCAGATTGCACCCGTTGATAACCGGCTTTGCCAGCAAACCAACCAACGATACGACTTGGCAGGGTATAGATAAAGTTCAACACACCGGTCACTGCTTCACCAATTTTCTCGGCCAGCATGAGCCATGACCAACCGGTGAAGAGAGTAATACTGGCAGCAATCAGACACAGCAACACCATTGTGGTGCCTAACTGACCAAAGATCGGCAATAGCGCGGTATACAGCATGTCACCAATCAAGCCGCCGGATGAGAAGTTATGAATATCAGTGAAATTCATACTGCCCATGGCTGACATTGACAGAAACAGTGCAATGAAACCGATAATGCGTAAACCTAAGGCAAAATAGTCCACTTCCAATAAGCGATATGGCGCTTTGAAAATAGCCCAGCCGATGATGACAACCAGCACCGGAATAATATAAGCAAAGACCCCGAAGACAAAAAACATCAGATCGGCCAGCCATGCCCCAGCGCTACCTGCGGCGTTATGCACTGTGCCACCCCAAGCAGTCTGCGACCAACCCGGATCAGACGGATGGTAAGTAATTAATGAAAGCAGCATGAACAACGCGGCAACCGTTAAAACTATTAACCCCGTCTCAAAAATGCGCCGTAAACCTGACATCGGCGTAAACTTTCCAGCAGCCAAACCTATACTCCTTATTGGAAAGCGATAATTATGCGTCTGAGGATATTAAAGAGAACTGAGCTCAGACTTGAATTCTGCGGCGTATTATAAGCGGTCGTGGAGGAAGTAGGTACAATTCTGTTGCGCGGCATAGCCCGTGCAACAGCACGGGCCTCACTCTTAACGGGTGTTAATGACCAAACGACTGGTCTGTTTGACCTCTTCCATCACCACATAGGTGCGTGTATCACTCACACCTGGCAAGCGCAGCAGAGTTTCACCTAACAACCGGCGATATGCAGACATATCGGGCACACGCGTCTTTAACAAATAGTCGAAATCACCAGAAACTAAGTGACATTCCTGTATTTCTTCTAAAGAAAGAACCGCTTTGTTAAATTGTTCGAATACATCTGGTGCACCTTTCTGCAGCGTGATCTCGACGAACACCAGCAGCGAGGCTTCCAGATAATGGGGGTTAAGAATAGCGGTATAACCTTCGATAAAGCCTTGCCGTTCCAGGCGTCTTACACGTTCCAGACATGGCGTTGGGCTTAACCCCACACGTTTAGACAGTTCGACATTTGAGATGCGACCGTCTTTTTGCAGTTCATTCAGGATGTTTCTATCTATACGATCCAAATCCCTGAGTCTGATCTGTTCTTCCAGCATTTCCTTCCACCTTAGATATGAAACACAGTGATAATCACTATTTGTTTTATAATGAACAAACTAAACTTTTACAAGAACATAACCATACTATGTTAACAATTCCTTATTACCCCCTTATTAGACAAACAGAATAATCGTCTGATTTTAAAAGGAAAAACCAGTATGATCATCGGAGTCCCAAAGGAAATAAAAATCCATGAATATCGCATAGGTATGACACCAGCTAGTGTACGCGAATTGACCGCCAGAGGCCACACTGTACTGGTAGAAACTGATGCCGGTAAGGCGATTGGTTATACAAATGAGCGCTATACCGCGGCTGGCGCGGATATTGTCAGCGATGCGCAGCATGTTTTTGCTGCCGCGGAGATGATTGTCAAAGTAAAAGAATTGCAAACGGCAGAACGCGCAATGCTACGTCCGGGGCAAATTTTATTCACTTATTTACATTTGGCGCCCGATCTCCCCCAAACGCAGGATCTGCTGAAAAGTGGCGCCATCTGTATTGCGTATGAAACTGTTACCGATGATAAAGGGGGCCTTCCCTTGCTCGCTCCCATGTCAGAAGTGGCAGGTCGGATGGCTATTCAAGCCGGAGCAACTGCCTTAGAGAAGTCGCACGGTGGCGGCGGTGTCTTATTGGGTGGTGTACCTGGTGTCGCCCCCGCGAAAGTGGTTATTTTAGGTGGCGGTGTTGTTGGCTCGAATGCCGCGCGGATTGCCATTGGTATGCGTGCCGATGTGACAGTACTGGATAAAAACACCGATACCCTGCGTAAACTGGACAGTGAATTCAAAGGTGCCGCCAAACTGATTTATTCCACTGCCGAAACCATCGAACATGCGGTTTTAGAAGCAGATCTCGTGATTGGCGGAATTTTATTACCGGGTGCGGCAGCTCCTAAACTCATCACAGCCGCGATGGTCAAACAGATGAAAGCCGGATCGGCCATTGTAGATGTGGCGATCGATCAAGGCGGCTGCGCTGAAACCTCACATGCCACAACACACAGTAACCCAACTTATATTGTGGATGATGTGGTGCATTATTGTGTAGCCAACATGCCTGGTGCCGTTGCCCGCACCGCAACACAGGCATTAAATAACGCTACCCTGCCCTTTATTATCAAACTGGCGGAACAAGGTTATGCCATTGCATTGAACAACGATAAACATCTGCGTAAAGGGTTGAATGTCTTTAAAGGACAATTAACTTGTGCGGAAGTGGGGCAAGCGCATGGATTGCCAACAATTTCAGCCGAACAGGCATTGAACGCAGACCAAGCCTGAATGAGAGAAAAACAGGCTGAATAGATCGATGAGCAGATAAATTGTATTTTTTCTGCTCATTTTTCCGCTGCTTATACATAATTAGTATTTAATAGATAAAACCGATTGGAGTAATCGGTTTCTCCTGCTTTACCCCATCGGTATCATTTCCTATTATCTCGTCAATATTCATAAAAGGATGCCACCATGACCCAGGCAAAACACAGTAAGCTGCTAATTCTCGGATCAGGCCCCGCCGGTTACACCGCTGCCGTTTATGCTGCACGAGCCAATCTGGAACCTGTATTAATCACCGGTATGCAGCAAGGTGGCCAGCTAACCACCACTACTGAAGTGGAAAACTGGCCTGGCGATGCCGAAGGCTTAACCGGCCCTGCATTAATGGATCGCATGAAAGCGCATGCGGAACATTTTGACACCAAGATCCTGTTCGATCATATCAATGCCGTCGATCTGCAACAAAAACCATTTACCCTGACAGGCGATAACGGCACTTACACCTGTGACGCACTGATCATTGCGACAGGCGCCTCCGCCCGTTATCTGGGGCTGGACTCCGAAGAAGCATTCAAAGGCCGCGGTGTATCTGCCTGTGCCACTTGTGATGGCTTTTTCTATCGAGGACAGAAAGTTGCGGTCGTTGGTGGCGGTAATACTGCGGTTGAAGAAGCACTTTATCTGGCTAACATCGCCTCCGAAGTGCATTTGATCCACCGTCGTGACAGCTTCCGCTCAGAAAAAATTCTGATCAAACGTCTGTATGACAAAGTGGAACAAGGGATTATCAAGTTGCATCTCGACCGCACCCTGGAAGAAGTATTGGGTGACGAAATGGGGGTTACCGGTGTTCGTCTGCGCAGTACCAAAGACGATTCTCTGGAAGATGTCGAAGTGATGGGTGCCTTCATCGCCATCGGCCACAGCCCGAATACCGCTATTTTTGATGGTCAGTTAGCCATGCAAAACGGCTATTTGAAAGTTAAAGGCGGCAGTGACGGGTTTGCAACCCAAACCAGCATTGAAGGTGTCTTTGCTGCTGGTGATGTTGCCGATCATATCTATCGTCAAGCGATCACCTCTGCCGGTACCGGTTGTATGGCTGCCCTAGATGCGGAACGTTACCTAGATGGTGTTGATTCAAAGTAAATAATTGAACAATAAGGCTAATTAAAAGAACGTTTACCGGATATGGGCATGTTGTAGCAGATAAAGCTCACAAAAGTGAATAGCTCAGAATGCTAACGTAGAAATAGAACAGCCCTGATATGAATGAAATTTCAATAGATCCTAACTCAGTTAAAAATACAACTAAGGAAAGCATCATGAATAAAGATACAGATAGTTCTGCCGGTAAATGTCCTTTTATGCATGGTGGAGCTACATCAGCCAGCCAGTCCAATATGGCGTGGTGGCCAAAAGCCCTGAATCTCGATATTTTGCATCAACATGACAGCAAGACTAACCCAATGGATCCTGACTTCAACTATCGGGAAGAGGTCAAAAAACTCGATGTTGAAGCATTAAAAAATGATCTCAAAGCCTTGATGACCGATAGTCAGGCGTGGTGGCCTGCAGATTGGGGGCACTACGGCGGATTGATGATCCGCATGGCTTGGCACTCCGCAGGGACTTACCGCATTGCCGATGGTCGTGGTGGTGCCGGCACCGGCAATCAGCGTTTCGCCCCGCTCAACTCCTGGCCGGATAATGCCAATTTAGACAAAGCCCGCCGCCTGTTGTGGCCCATCAAGAAAAAATATGGCAACAAACTGAGCTGGGCTGATCTGATCATTCTGGCTGGTAATATGGCTTACGAATCAATGGGGTTAAAAACCTTTGGTTTTGCTTTTGGCCGCGAAGACATTTGGCATCCGGAAAAAGATATTTACTGGGGCTCAGAAAAAGAATGGCTGGCGCCTAGTGGTGGCGCAGGAAGCCGCTATTCCGGTGAACGAGATCTGGAAAACCCATTGGCTGCAGTGATGATGGGCCTGATCTATGTCAATCCGGAAGGGGTAGACGGCAAACCCGACCCGCTCAAAACAGCGAAAGACATGCGCGTGACGTTTGCCCGCATGGCAATGAATGATGAAGAAACCGTTGCCCTGACAGCCGGTGGTCATACTGTGGGTAAAGCACATGGTAATGGTAATGCCGCCAATCTGGGGCCTGCGCCTGAAGCAGCAGACATCGACGAACAAGGACTTGGCTGGAATAACCACACTAGCCGTGGCGTAGGGCGTAACACTGTGACCAGCGGTATTGAAGGTGCCTGGACCACTCACCCGACAAAATGGGACAACGGTTATTTCGACTTACTCTTTGGTTGTGACTGGTGGTTGCAAAAATCGCCAGCCGGAGCCTGGCAATGGGAACCGCTGAATATCAAAGAAGAAGATATGCCAGTCGATGTTGAAGACCCGTCCATTCGCCATAAACCCATCATGACCGATGCCGATATGGCATTAAAATTTGATGCTGAATATCGCAAATACGCAGAACGCTTCCATAAAGATCCGGCTTATTTCTCGGAAGTTTTTGCCCGAGCCTGGTTTAAACTGACGCACCGCGACTTGGGGCCTAAATCGCGTTATATCGGCCCGGATGTGCCAGCCGAAGACTTGATCTGGCAAGACCCGATCCCTACGGACAGTAAGGAATATGATGTCGCGATCGTTAAGGCAAAAATTACCGCCAGTGGGCTCAGTATCAGTGACATGGTGACGACAGCCTGGGACAGCGCCCGCACCTTCCGTGGTTCCGATAAACGCGGTGGAGCAAATGGTGCCCGAATTCGTCTGGCGCCACAAAAAGACTGGGAAGGTAATGAGCCTGCGCGACTGTCTAAGGTTCTTGCTGTTCTGGAAAATATTGCTGCCGAATGTAATGTCAGTGTTGCTGATGTCATTGTTCTGGCCGGTAACGTCGGTGTTGAGCTCGCTGCGAAAGCGGCTGGCGTCAATATCTCGGTTCCCTTCATGCCAGGGCGCGGTGATGCCACTTCAGAACAAACTGATGTGGAATCTTTCGGAGTATTAGAGCCTTTGGCTGATGGTTTCCGTAATTGGCTGAAAAAAGATTTCGTCGTCAGTGCCGAAGAGTTGCTGCTGGATCGAGCGCAGTTGATGCGTCTGACCGCCAAGGAAATGACTGTATTAGTGGGTGGTATGCGCGTCTTGGGCACCAACTATGCGGGAACCCAGCATGGGGTGTTCACTGACCGCGTAGGAGCCTTGACGAATGATTTCTTCGTCAACCTGACTGATATGGCCTATCTGTGGAAACCCGCTGGCAAAAACTTATATGAGATATGCGAACGTAAGTCTGGAACCGTGTTATGGACTGCCACCCGAGTAGATCTTGTCTTCGGCTCGAACTCTGTTCTTCGTGCGTATGCTGAGGTCTATGCGCAGGATGACAACAAAGAGAAGTTTGTGCAGGATTTCGTGACAGCCTGGACAAAGGTAATGAACGCAGACCGGTTTGATCAGATATAAATATGATGAGAATCTGTTGCATCAACGTTCTACAGAACCTCGATAGTCTGGCGAAATAACCTTCACCCATCGGATAAAAATGCCGCGAAATGCGGCATTTTTTATTGCTGCGAGATCACGCCATGACAAAACCAGCCACGCTGGTTATTATCAAATGAACGCATCTTAAAAATGAATGCAGTTAATGACGAGTTATCTGACAGAATTGGACTCCACGCTCTATTTTCCTTCACCGGAAGAAGCATTAGAGGAACCGAATGGGCTGTTAGCCATTGGTGGTGACCTGTCACCCTCCCGATTATTAACCGCCTATTACAACGGCATATTCCCCTGGTATAACGCATACCAGCCTATTCTGTGGTGGTCACCTGATCCGCGTGGTGTGTTACCCACCGATCAACTCCATATCAGCCGTTCACTCAAAAAAGCACTGAATAAAACCTCGCTGCGTTTTACCGTGAATCAGGCCTTTATGCAGGTCGTAACAGAATGTGCAGCGCCGCGCCGGTATTCCGAAGACACCTGGATCACCAGTGAATTTATGCAGTCATATGCAATATTACATGAGATGAAACAGGCGCATTCCATCGAAGTATGGGATAACGAGCAGTTGGTTGGCGGTTTGTATGGCATCAGTATTGGCAAACTGTTTTGTGGTGAATCGATGTTCCACCACCGGCCCGATGCGTCCAAAATGGCCTTGGTAGCTTTATGTCGCCATCTAACCCGCTATGAAGCACCATTGATCGATTGTCAGATGCAAAATGAATATCTCGCGACCATGGGTGTGCAAGAGTGGCCACGCACTGATTTTTTACACCAGTTAGCGCTGTTACGTGAACAATCATTTCCCGATGAATGCTGGCAACCACAGGTAATAACGTTATGAATTCGACGCCTTTGCGGGTTGGAATAACACCAGCACATACTTGCAGCTATCTGCCAGAGCAATATGAACAGCTCATTGTGCTGATGGATGAAAACTATCGGACTGCCGAGGGTTATGAATCGCTGCTGCAAGCAGGCTTCCGGCGTAGCGGGAATGACGTGTATCGCCCGCATTGTACACAATGCAGTGCTTGCCATTCATTACGCATTGAAGCCAGTGAATTTAAGCCCAGCCGACATCAGCGTCGAATATTGAACAAAAACCGAAACATCACCTGGCAACTGAGCCAGCAGGATAAACCGGTTTATTACGCGTTGTATGAGCGATACATCCACCAGCGACATGCCGATGGCAGTATGTATCCGCCCAGCTACAGTCAATACAAACAATTTCTGCTCTGTAACTGGCTGGAACCATTTTTCCTTGAGTTTTATGAAGGTGATAAATTAATCGCGGTGGCGGTGACGGATATTCTGCCGCACAGCTTAAGTGCCATGTATACCTTCTACGATCCTGATTTTGAGGCTTACTCATTAGGTACTTTTGCCATTTTGACTCAGCTGCAATTAACCTTACGAATGGGAAGGACTTACCTCTATCTTGGCTATCAGGTAGATAACTGTCGGAAGATGAATTACAAATCCAGTTACCTGCCACATGAGCGCTTAAAAAATAAAGTCTGGGAAAAATACACCATTACCAGTGACTGAACTTTACACAACCGCCGAAATCCGGCATGATCCAGCAGATTTTTTTGGTGGTAATTACGAGGATTCAATGTCTAAAGAAGACAGTATCGAGATGCAAGGGACGATTTTGGAGACCCTGCCTAACACAATGTTCCGTGTTGAACTTGAAAATGGCCATGTGGTAACGGCACATATCTCCGGCAAAATGCGCAAAAACTATATTCGTATTCTGACTGGCGATAAAGTAACTGTACAGCTGACTCCATACGACTTGTCTAAAGGTCGCATCGTATTCCGTTCTCGTTGAGATCCAGATAGAAAAAAGCCCCAGCATCAATCCGGGGCTTTTTCTTTTTGGTCTTTACGCACGTTTATGGCTGCAAGACACTCTCTTTGTTCGGTGTAAAATGGAACTTGAGTTTGTCATCCTGCAAGTCGACTTTCACTACACCGCCTGCAACTAACTCGCCGAACAGCAGTTCGTTGGCCAGCGGTTTCTTCATTTGCTCCTGGATCACGCGTCCCATTGGACGAGCGCCCATCGCTTTGTCGTAGCCTTTTTCTGCCAGCCAGTTGCGAGCAGCGGAGGTCACTTCCAGCGATACGCCTTTGACATCCAGTTGTGCCTGTAACTCAACAATAAACTTATCAACGACCTGGTGGATCACATCCATATCCAGGTGGTTAAACCAGATCACGTTATCTAAACGGTTACGGAACTCTGGTGAGAAAGTTCGATTTATTTCCGACATCGCATCATGGGTATGATCCTGATTTTGGAAACCAATCGATTTACGCTGGGTTTCATGCACGCCGCAATTGGTGGTCATGACCAGCACCACGTTACGGAAATCCGCCTTACGGCCGTTGTTGTCAGTCAGCGTGCCGTTATCCATGACCTGCAACAGCAGATTAAAGACATCAGAATGCGCTTTCTCAATTTCATCCAGTAACACGACACAATGTGGTTGTTTAATTACTGCATCAGTCAGCAATCCGCCCTGCTCATAACCGACATAGCCTGGTGGTGCGCCGATCAGACGGGATACGGTATGACGTTCCATATATTCCGACATATCAAAGCGCAGCAGCTCAATACCTAACGCTTTGGCCAATTGCAGCGTGACTTCAGTTTTACCCACCCCGGTTGGGCCGGCAAACAGAAACGAACCAACCGGACGACGTTCATTACCCAAGCCAGAACGACTCAGGCGAATGGCATCGGTCAGCACTTCAATGGCTTTGTCCTGCCCGAACACCACCATCTTCAGATTACGTTCCAGATTACGCAAGGTATCGCGATCACTCGAAGAAACCGATTTTTCCGGAATACGGGCAATTTTAGCCACGATTGCTTCGATATCCGGCACGTTGATCACTTTCTTGCGTTTGCTCGGTGGCAACAAGCGCTGGCTGGCACCGACTTCGTCAATCACATCAATGGCTTTATCCGGCAGATGACGATCATTGATATATTTCGCTGCTAACTCAGCCGCCGCACGCAGTGCTTTATTGGTATAACGCACATGGTGATGTTCTTCGTAGCGCGGTTTTAAACCCATCAGGATCTTGGTGGTGTCATCAATGGATGGTTCCACCACATCAATTTTCTGGAAACGACGCGCCAGTGCATGATCTTTTTCAAAGACCTGCGAATATTCCTGATAAGTCGTGGAGCCCATGCAACGCAACTGACCAGAAGAGAGGATCGGTTTGATCAGATTGGCAGCATCCAATTGCCCGCCAGATGCCGCCCCCGCCCCGATGATGGTGTGGATCTCATCGATAAACAGGATCGCGCCTTTTTCGCGTTCTAATTGCTTGAGCACGGCTTTAAAGCGTTTTTCAAAATCACCACGATATTTAGTACCCGCCAGTAACGAGCCCATATCCAGTGAATACACGGTGTTATCCGCAATCACTTCCGGCACATCGCCATGGACAATGCGGTAGGCTAAGCCTTCAGCAATGGCGGTTTTACCCACACCGGCTTCGCCAACTAACAATGGGTTATTTTTACGACGACGGCACAAAATCTGGATCGCACGATTGACTTCCGCATCACGACCAATCAACGGGTCAATATTGCCTTCAACCACTTTCAAATTCAGATTCGTAACAAAATTTTCAATTTGATTGGCAGCCGCTTCTTCGCTCATGCCCTCGCCGTCACCGGCATTATGCCCCGACTGACCATCATCCTGCTGTGGTACATCTTTACGCACCCCGTGCGAAATATAGTTCACCACATCTAAACGGTTGATATCGGCTTTTTTCAGGAAATAAACGGCTTGTGATTCCTGTTCGCTGAAAATAGCGACCAGTACGTTGGCACCAAAAACTTCGTTGTGGCCGGATGATTGCACATGGAATACCGCACGTTGCAATACACGTTGAAAACCGAGGGTTGGCTGTGTATCCCGCTCTACCTCTTCCAGAGGTATCAGCGGCGTGGTCTGCTCCAGAAAAACGGTTAATTCTCTGCGCAGCTGATCAACTTCAGCACCACATGCCAGTAGTGCATCCCGGGCGGAATGGTTATCGATTAATGCCAGCAACAAATGCTCGACCGTCATAAATTCATGACGCGCTTCTCTTGCCGACTTGAATGCCTGGTTTATCGATTTTTCCAGTTCTTTGTTTAGCATGGGCACCTCCCAAACCAACTGACGACAACGCTATGCAAGGTACCTGCTGATCTTCAGGCTTGTTCCATAATACACAGCAACGGATGTTCATGCTTACGAGCGTAACGGTTCACTTGATCAACTTTTGTTTCTGCTATATCTGCAGTATAGACGCCACAAATTCCTTTGCCGTCATAGTGCACAGCCAGCATGACCTGAGTCGCCTTTTCCAGATCCATATGGAAAAAACGCTGTAAAACTTCCACCACAAAATCCATTGGGGTGTAATCATCATTCATCAACACCACTTTATACATGGCGGGTGGCTGGATTTTAGTTTTGCTCTCATCCACCGTTTCGGGTGTAGGTGAGACACGCGTTTTGCTCATTTCCGACTACCTTTTTCTTTCATTACTACCGAGATAAGAATAGTTGTCAATATACTATTTGAATTAGATCTTGCTTTAGATATCTGCTACTTGACTCATTAGCTTTTTACAATAGATTGGTGAATTGGTGACCAGCTGAACAGAATATTTCACTGTCAGCAGTGTGATCATCTAACGGCGTTTAAGGTAATTTCATCTCTGAGGACGTAGATGTATGGCTACTGGAACCGTAAAGTGGTTTAACAATGCGAAAGGTTTTGGCTTCATCTGCCCGGATGAGGGCGGTGATGATATTTTTGCTCATTATTCCACTATCGACATGAATGGGTACAAAACGCTGAAAGCGGGACAGCCTGTTGAGTTTGAAGTACAAGCAGGACCTAAAGGTTCACATGCTACCAGCATTGTGCCTAATTCATCCCAGGAATCATAATTAGAAAGCCGGGATGTACGCGCTAAATAGAGAAGCGGGAACCAAGTTCCCGCTTCTGTTTTTTACTGTTTAAAAATCACATCATCAGAGACCGTGATTTTTAAATCAATTACATTTGGCTGATCATGTCATCAGCAAATTCAGAGCATTTACGCAGCGTTGCACCGTCCATCAGACGTTCAAAGTCGTAAGTCACGGTCTTATTACGGATCGCACCTTCCATCCCTTTCACGATCAGATCAGCGGCTTCGAACCAGCCCAGATGACGCAGCATCATTTCTGCTGACAGGATCAGTGAACCAGGGTTTACTTTATCCTGACCGGCATATTTTGGCGCAGTGCCGTGGGTTGCTTCAAACAGTGCAACACCGTCACCGATGTTGGCACCTGGCGCGATACCGATACCACCCACCTGTGCAGCCAGTGCATCAGAGATGTAGTCACCGTTCAGGTTCATGGTGGCGATTACGTCATATTCTGCTGGGCGCAGCAGGATCTGTTGCAGGAACGCATCGGCGATCACATCTTTAACGATGATGTTTTTGCCAGTGTTCGGATTTTTGAACTGGCACCATGGGCCGCCATCAATCAACTCAGCGCCGAACTCTTCACGCGCTAACTGGTAACCCCAGTCTTTGAATGCGCCTTCGGTGAATTTCATGATGTTGCCTTTGTGTACCAAAGTCAGTGAGTCACGGTCATTGTCGATCACATACTGCAGCGCAGCACGCACCAGACGTTGTGTACCGGCTTCTGACATTGGTTTGATACCGATACCGCAGTTGTCTGGGAAACGGATCTTGGTAACGCCCATTTCAGTACGCAGGAACTCGATCACTTTTTTCGCTTCGGCAGAGTCAGCTTTCCACTCGATACCGGCGTAGATGTCTTCAGCGTTTTCACGGAAGATCACCATGTCAGTCAGTTCTGGCTGTTTAACCGGGCTTGGTGTGCCTTCGTAATAACGCACCGGACGCAGACAAACGTACAGATCCAGTTCCTGACGCAGTGCCACGTTCAGAGAGCGGATACCACCGCCAACTGGCGTAGTCAGCGGGCCTTTGATACCGACGTGGTATTCACGCATGGCATCTAACGTTTCTGCAGGCAACCAAACATCATCACCGTAAACTTTGGTTGATTTCTCACCGGTGTAGATTTCCATCCAGGAGATTTTCTTTTCGCCTTTGTAGGCTTTCTCAACAGCGGCATCCACTACTTTCAGCATGGCCGGAGTCACATCAACACCGATACCATCACCCTCGATAAAAGGGATGATTGGATTGTTCGGTACAACCAGCTTGCCCGTGGCGTCTAAAGAAATTTTTTCGCCTGTAGCGGGTACAACGATTTTACTTTCCATCTGTGTCTCCTGACTTCCGGTTTATTGTCTCGCCTGAACTAACCTGCACCAGCGGCAAGGTACGTCGTTGGTTAGTCATGCACACTTTTCAAATTATTTTTGTGACCGTCATCTTAGCCCATCGCTGCATTTCTGCAAACGGCGTCGGGGCGCCAGAACGCTGATTTCATGAAAACAAAATACATTTAATCAGTTTGTTGGGCACAGTGAAGGATGACGGCACAACAGCAAATCAGGTAATCTATAGCTGTTTTCTGAGGAGTTCGCATGACTTTTCGTCCCAATGTAACGGTTGCTGCCGTTATTCGCTTTGAAGATCGCTTCTTGTTGGTTGAGGAGATGGATCGTCGTCGACATGTTTTTAATCAGCCGGCAGGCCATCTGGAATTCGGTGAATCCATTTATCAGGCGGCTTGCCGCGAAATTAAAGAAGAGACCGGATTAACGTTGGCACCGGATGGCTGGTTGGGTACTTATATGTATTCCAGCCCTTACCGTAAGCTGACTTATCTGCGTTTTTGTTTTTATTGCGAATTAACCGAAGCGCCGGGCGAACATTATCCGCAAGATCCGGATAACGATATTCTGGCTTGTCACTGGAAAACCATCGACGAGATCCGCGCATTAGGACGCCAATTGCGCAGCCCGCTGGTCATGGAATGTTTTAATGATTATCTGGCCGGCGTCCGATTACCGCTTTCGGCACTGAAAGATCGCCGCTGAGGTTATCCCCTTGGGTATAGGCTTAATGTTGCTTTTTTGCTAAAATAAGCGCCGATTTTCCATCTTTACTGATATCCCGATGACAAACAACAGCCAAATCAAAGTCATCGTCGGCATGTCCGGCGGTGTAGACTCTTCCGTTTCAGCGTATTTGCTCCAGCAACAAGGCTATCAAGTCGAAGGCCTGTTCATGAAAAACTGGGAAGAGGATGATTCAGACGAGTATTGCTCTGCCGCAACCGATCTGGCCGATGCCCAGGCTGTTTGTGACAAGCTCGGGATCAAACTGCATACCGTGAATTTTGCTGCCGAATATTGGGATAATGTCTTCGAGCTGTTCTTAGCCGAATACAAAGCGGGTCGCACGCCAAACCCCGATATTCTGTGCAATAAAGAGATAAAATTTAAGGCGTTTCTGGAATTTGCAGCTGAAGACTTAGGTGCTGATTATATTGCGACCGGCCATTATGTGCGCCGGGATGACAGCACGGGTCAAGCCCGTTTGTTGCGTGGTTTGGATAACAACAAAGACCAGAGTTATTTCCTCTACACCTTAAGTTCAAAGCAGATCGCGCAAAGCCTGTTCCCGGTGGGTGATTTAGAAAAACCACAGGTTCGTGCGATTGCGGAACAGTTAGGTTTAGCCACGGCGAAGAAAAAAGACAGTACCGGCATCTGTTTTATCGGTGAGCGGAAATTTACTGAATTCTTAGGCCGTTATTTGCCAGCACAACCCGGTGTTATCGAAACCGTTGATGGCAAAGTGATTGGTGAACATCAGGGCTTGATGTACCACACACTAGGCCAGCGCAAAGGTTTGGGTATCGGTGGTTTAAAAGACGGCGATGAAAACCCATGGTATGTGGTGGACAAAGACGTTGCCCGTAACGTATTGATTGTTGCGCAGGGCCATGATCATCCTCGCCTGTTCTCTGACGGCCTGATCGCGAAACAACTGGATTGGGTTGATCGTCAGGTGCGTCGTGAGCCGTTTGACTGCGTAGTAAAAACCCGTTATCGCCAGCAAGATATTCCTTGTCATGTTGAGCCGTTAGATGACGAAACGATTAAAGTGACATTTGCATCGCCACAAGCTGCTGTTACCCCAGGCCAGTCTGCTGTGTTTTATCTGGGCGAAGAGTGTTTGGGTGGCGGTATCATTGAACAACGATTTACCGGGAGTGTGTAGCCATGCGTAATAAGCAGGCAGTACAAACCATGGCTCTGGCTGCTGTCTGCCAGGCCGCATGGTTAGTACAACAAGTCGCACGACACGGCAGTTGCGATGAAGAATCCATGCGCTGCCTGTTACAGGGGATCTTGGTTACTGATCCTGATAAAGCGGAGTCTGTTTATCCGAATCATGCACTATTGCGTAATGGTTATTCCACATTAGTGGAACAACTGGGCAATAACCGTAACCCGAAAAATGTGGAATTGACCCGCTATGTCATCGGCATGGTCGCGCTGGAACGCAAATTAAGTGGTAAGCGCCGCGTATTATCCGTACTCGGTGAGCGTGTAGGCCAGATCAAACGTCAGGCTCTGCATTTTGATCTGATGGCTGATACCGTATTAGGTAATCTGGCCGGAATTTACAGCGACGTGATCAGTAATCTGGGCCCCCGTATCCAGGTTTCCGGTGCGCCGCTTTATTTACAACAACCGCAGGTGCAGCACAAGATCCGCGCGTTGTTGCTTGCCGGGATCAGAGCCTGTGTGCTCTGGCGACAGCTGGGAGGCCGTCGCCGTCATATCCTGTTTTTCCGTAAAAAAGTCATTGCCGCTGCCGAAGCTGCTTTGCGCCAACTTTAATCTTATCAGTGACCGAAAGTGTCGAGGAGTGATGTGATGGAACTGTCAGCCCTGACTGCTGTTTCCCCGATTGATGGTCGTTATGGTGATAAATGTACCGACCTGCGGCCGATTTTTTCTGAATACGGCCTGCTGCGCTTCCGCGTAGAAGTAGAAGTGCGCTGGTTACAGCAGTTAGCCGCCCACCCTGGCATCCCGGAAGTTCCGGCGTTTTCTGATGCAGCCAATGCGCTGCTGGACAGCATTGTCCGTGATTTTAACGAAGCCGATGCAACCCGCATTAAAACCATCGAGAAAACCACCAATCACGACGTGAAAGCGGTGGAATATTTCCTGAAGGAAAAAGTAGCGGTTAGCGAAGAACTGAATGCAGTAACTGAATTCATTCACTTTGCTTGTACTTCCGAAGACATCAACAACAACTCACACGGTCTGATGTT
Organism: uncultured Tolumonas sp.; assembly: GCF_963676665.1. Classification (NCBI taxonomy): domain Bacteria; kingdom Pseudomonadati; phylum Pseudomonadota; class Gammaproteobacteria; order Aeromonadales; family Aeromonadaceae; genus Tolumonas; species uncultured Tolumonas sp. Next base: position 118,420 of record NZ_OY781371.1, on the reverse strand, counting down.
AAAAGCGGCCCGTGAAGAAGTGATTGCCCCGTACTGTGAAAAACTGATCGCTGCGATCAAAGATTTGGCACACAAATATCGTGATATGCCAATGCTGTCGCGTACCCACGGTCAGCCAGCGTCACCAACCACTCTGGGTAAAGAGATGGCTAACGTGGCTTACCGTCTGGAACGTCAGTACAAACAGATCATGGCAGTTGAGTTCCTCGGCAAGATCAATGGTGCAGTTGGTAACTACAACGCCCACATCAGTGCTTACCCGGAAGTCGATTGGCACGCGTTTGCGGAACAATTCGTGACTGGTCTGGGCCTGACCTGGAACCCTTACACCACTCAGATCGAGCCACACGATTACATCGCTGAACTGTTTGATGCGATTGCCCGCTTTAACACCATCCTGATCGACTTCGATCGTGATATCTGGGGTTACATCTGCCTGGGTCACTTCAAACAACGCACCATTGCTGGCGAAATTGGTTCTTCAACCATGCCGCATAAAGTTAACCCAATTGACTTCGAAAACTCTGAAGGCAACTTAGGTTTAGCCAACGCGTTGTTTGGTCATCTGGCGGCAAAACTGCCCATTTCCCGCTGGCAGCGTGATCTGACTGACTCAACCGTATTGCGTAACTTAGGTGTTGCGGTAGGTTATTCATTGATCGCTTATCAGGCTGCGCTGAAAGGTATCTCCAAACTGGAAGCCAACGAAGCGAACATGGCGGCCGATCTGGACAGCAACTGGGAAGTATTGGCTGAGCCAATTCAGACCGTGATGCGTCGTTACGGTATCGAAAAGCCGTATGAGAAGCTGAAAGAGCTTACCCGTGGCCGTCGTGTCGACGCTGCTGGTATGCGCGAATTCATCGACACGCTGGCCCTGCCAGATGACGTGAAGGCGGAACTGAAAAAACTGACCCCAGCGAACTACATTGGTCGCGCGGTGGCCCTAGTTGATGAACTAAAATAAGGCTGATGAACTGAAATAAGCATCATCAATTCGATGAGATAGAAAAAAGGCATGCGTGAGCATGCCTTTTTTATTCCTGCAGAAAACTTACATCCGCCGCATATTGATATTCATGATCTGAATCCGATACGCAATCTGGCGCGGTGTCATGCCTAATAAACGCGCAGCTTTGGCTTGTACCCAGCCACAACGTTCTAGAGCAGCAATCAGGCGCTGACGTTCATCCAATTGCGGATCGGTGAAATCAACATCGGTTGCAATGGCCGGCTTGCTGACTGCTACGGGTGCACTAAAACCGGTTTGTGGACGTTCGTTGGCATGAAACAACACTACATCGCGGTCGATGAGACCCGTTTCTGACATGATGGTGGCACGCTCCAGACAGTTTTCCAATTCACGCACATTACCCGGCCAGTCATGGCCTAACAGCATGCGGATCGCACCATCGCTGATTTTAATTTCCCGGCCCTGCTTTTCTGACAGTTTTTGCACTAAGAATTTAGCCAGCTCCGGAATGTCTTCCAGACGCTCGCGCAGTGGCGGCAGCTGGATCGGCATGACGTTCAGACGATAATAGAGATCTTCACGGAAATTGCCTTTACGCACCTCATCTTCCAGATTGCGGTTGGTCGCGGTGACAATGCGTACATCGACTTTCAGCGTATCGGTGCCACCCACGCGCTCCATTTCCCCTTCCTGCAAGATACGCAGTAACTTGGCTTGGAATGAAGCACTGATTTCACCGATTTCATCCAGAAACAGTGTGCCACCATCAGCCATTTCAAAACGGCCTTTCCGCTGTTTCACCGCACCGGTAAACGCCCCTTTTTCATGCCCGAAAAGTTCGCTTTCCAATAACGTATCGGGTAACGCCGCACAGTTGAGTTTAACAAACGGCCCGTTTACCCGCGGTGAGTTGTAATGGATTGCGGTGGCAATCAACTCTTTACCGGTACCACTTTCACCCCGCACCAGCACAGTGGTGTCCCATTTCGCCACCTGACGAATGGAATCAAAGATCTGCCGCATCGCTTGTGTCTGACCAACCATGTTGTCGAAACCATATTGGCTGCGAACTTTACGGCGCAGACTGTCACGCTCCGTTTTTATCGCTTCATGTTCGGTGTGCACCTTACCAATCAGACGTACGGTCTGCCCGATGAGGTTCGCCACCATTTCCATAAAGCGGGTACGGGCTGGCAGCTCGGTTTCATCTAAGGATTGCGGTTGTGCCGCTAACACCCCGATCGGCTGGCTGTCCGCACCGGGGATCGGCACACAGATGAATGGCAGCGCATAATCATACAAATTCAGGCGATCAAGAAACCGTGGATCATCTGCCACCCGCGGGATCACCAGCGCATGGCCCTGATGCATCACGGTGCCCATGATGCCCTCACCCATACGGTAGCGAACGCCTTTCACATCTTTCACCACTTCCGCATCAATGCCGTGTACAGCCTGGATAAACAAGGCGCTCCGATTGTGATCAAACAGAGAAACCAGACCATACTGCATGTGCGCGATGTCACTCAGCGTTTGCAAAGTACTGCGCAGCGTTTCTTCCAGATCGAGTGAGCGGCTAAGCACAATACTGATCTGGTGTAACGCATTCAGCTGCTGCTGCATGCTGAGGCTTTTATTTCCATTGGCGGAAAACAGGCTGGCGTGCGTATTCATTTTTTATCCTCCCTGATAATGGCGCACAGAGGCAGCCTGAGCCGGATACAACTACCCCCTAAATCACTCGTTTCCACTTCGATCACCCCTCTATGATCGTTAACGATATTTTGTGCAAAACCTAATTCGATAGTGTCGTTTCGTTTCCCACCGTTGTCGGTTTGTGGTTGTAATAAGCGGTGGGTCGCGGTGACAGCCGGTGCTTGCCCGCTGTCGTGCACTTCCAGACAAAGTTCCTGTTCGTTCTGATAGGCACATAATTTGAGTTGCCCGGTAGATTGCCCGGTGACGGCCTGACAGGCGCGATCAAACAACAGGCTCAGTGCCGTTAATAAGCGGGTGCGTTGTGTAAACAATTCCGGTAGATCAGCCGCGATGTCCAGTTGCATCAACACATCGAGATGTTCTAAACGCAGTGTCAGCATGTCGTGCAGATCAGCAAACAGACTCATCAGCTCAAAACGGGTGGGTTCTTCCACCTTAATGGCAGGACGATATAGTTCCAGTCGCTGTAACGCCTGATGCCCGGCATCTAAGGCAGTCTGGATCGCAATGGCGGCGCGGCTATCGGAGTTAGCTTCCAAACGCAAAGCCGCTTGCAGCATGTTGAGTGGCGCCTGACTTTGCACCATCGCTACATCCAGTGTTTCCCGAATAGCAGAGAACAGGGTTTGTTCTTCCACCTGCATCCGCAGTTGTTCCAGCCGTGATTGTTCGATCTGCTGGCGACGTTCAGTTTGATCGCTGATCATTAACAATGCGCACGGTTTTTTTCCTTCGCCAAAATAATTGCTGGCCTCTTCATTCAGTTCCGACAATGGCTGGATCAGAATGCTAAACCAGCGCTGACGACCACGAATGGTCAGTGGCCATAGCTGGTCACGATCCGGGCGTTGAGCTCCGGGTGTAAAACCCAGTGCGGTGTAAGGTTCGTTACCACGCAGGTCAGTGCGTAAGGTTTTGTAGGTCAGGTTGTCAAGCACCACCTGATGATGTTCATCAAGCACGGCAATGGCGGTTGGGGCGGCATCGAGCACCGCTTCTATCATCGCTTTTTGGTTGTGTACCCGCTGTTCCAGCGCAAATTGTTCACTGATATCGCGGTGCATGCCCAGATAGTGCGTGATCTGGCCTTCGCTGTTGACCACCGGTGTGACCGTGACTTCCGCCAGATATAAAGAACCATCTTTACGTTTGTTGATCAGGCGACCTGTCCACGGTTGATGTTGGGATAGTTGATGCCACATCGCCTGATAACGCGATTTCGGGGTTTGCTGGCTGGCTAAAATATTGTGGTTTCGATATTGCAGCTCTCCACGCTTGTAACCGGTGGTGCGGCAAAAAGCGGTATTACAATACAGAATGTTCGCTTTCGGATCGGTGATCGATATCCCTACGGAAGATTGCTCAACCACACCATAAAACAGCTCCATCGGCAGCACAGATAACATTTGCTGTAAGCTGGCACTGTTGATGCAGACCGCTCCGGTGGTCTCAGGGATATAGTTTTGCAGGATGTTCATACCCTCTCCTTTAAATGTGCTAAATCGCCAGCTGTGAGCAATCAGACAATTTGTCGGTGTTGATGAATCTGTGATGTGGTTGTCGCCAGACCTGTTTAATAAAAGCAAGAGTTGTTCCGAAAAAATCATTTTGACGTGATCAACTGGCTCGCTTGTCATATCCAGAACAAAACCATACAAAAAATAGGTTTATAACGACAAAAATAGCGGGATGCTGTCGGCTTTAACGCAATCAAAGTCCGGTTTTGTCAGGTCTAAATGCCTCGTTATGGGGCAATGCCTCACTGTGATGCAGAACACACTTTTTGGCATAAGTTTCGCATTTTCTCTTGCATCTGGGTTTTACGAGGCAAATGACATGCGAGAAATGCTGCTGATCATACTGGCCAACGGGCTGGTTAATAATGTGTTGCTGTCCCGATTTCTCGGGCTGTGCTCTTTTATGGGGGTTTCAAACAAAGTCTCGTCAGCAATCGGGATGGCAATGGCAACCACCTTCGTTCTGACCATGGCTACCGGTGTGGGTTGGATTATTGAGCATGCTGTGCTCGTGCCGCTTGGGCTGGAATATTTACGCTTGCTGACATTCATCATGGTAATTGCATCATTGGTGCAATTAACTGAGTTGTTCATTGCCAAACAGAGCCCTGAACTGCACCGCACGTTGGGGATCTTCCTACCTTTGATTACCACGAACTGTGCTGTGTTGGGTATTGCTCTGTTAACCATTCAAGAAAAGTTAAATTTTCTTCAAGCACTGGTTTACGGATTTAGTTCTGCATTGGGCTATTCACTGGTCATCATTTTATTTGCCGGATTGCGTCAACGTCTGGAGAAATCGGTGTTACCCACCCTGTTCAACGGTACCCCTATCAGCTTTATCACTGCTGGCATTCTGGCAATGGCATTTGCTGGTTTCGGCGGATTAGCAGGTTAGGAGACAGTTATGCTGACATTACTCTATTTATTAGCAATTCCACTGCTGGCAGCAGGTATTGGTTATGCACTCGGGTATGCCGCTATTCATTTAAAAGTGGAAGGTGACCCACTGGTAGATGAAATCAGTGCCTTACTACCTAACGGTCAATGCGGACAATGCGGCTATCCGGGCTGTGCGCAGGCCGCCAAAGCGATGGCTAGTGGTGAAGCGCCGCCCGATGTCTGCCCTCCGGGTGGATCAGCGCTAGCTCAGAAAGTAGCCGCAGTATTAGGCGTGACATTAGACAGTAATAGCATGAAAGGGCCACAAGTCGCGGCCATTGCGATGGATGGTTGTGATGGTTGTGGTCGCTGCATAAAACAATGCAGCTACGATGCGATTGTTGGTGCAACCCGTCAGTTACACGGTGTCATTGCTGAAGCCTGTACCGGTTGTGGTGCCTGCGTTTCAGTCTGCCCACATAACGGCATTTCGTTGTATCCCGATCCGGCATTTATGAGTCGGGTCAGCAAACCCGGTGCCATCAAACCGGCAGCACTGGAGGTGAAAAATGCTTAAAGCCCAGATCCGACCACATGGTGGTATTCATCCTGACAGCCATAAACAGCTGACCAGTCAGAATCCGGTTATTACCATGCAGGCACCATGGCGTTTGATTTTACCGCTGAAACAACATGCAGGGGCTCCAGCCTTACCTGTCGTTCAAATTGGCGATCAAATTAAAGCCGATCAACTGATCGCGACTGGAAACGGGCGTTTCTCCATGCCGATCCATGCTCCGTTAGCCGGGCAGATCAGTGCTGTTGATCAAAACAGCATTACCATCAAAGTGGATATGAAAAATCCTCGTACCAGCGTTGGTAATATCGCACGAGCTAATCATGCACTTTCACGCGAAGAGATGATCGAACTGATTGAGCAGTCAGGCATTGTCGGTATGGGGGGAGCGATGTTCCCCACAGCGGATAAACTGCGTTTGAGTCAGAAATATTTGATCGATACGCTGATCATCAATGGCAGTGAATGTGAACCCTACCTGACCTGTGACGACCGACTGATGCAGGAACAAGGTGATCGCATCATGGGCGGCATTCGTTATCTGCAGCAAATCACACTGGCCGATAAAGTTTTCATCGGTATTGAGGAAAACAAACCTGCTGCTATCGCTGCAATGGAAGCGCTGTGCAAAGCAGAAGAAAACATGCAGGTAGTTGGTTTACCGGCACTTTATCCAATGGGTTCTGAAAAACAGCTGATCGAAGCAGTCACTGGTCGTCAGGTGCCGAGCGGTAAATTATCGGCAGATGTCGGAGTGCTGGTGCAAAACGTCGCCACCAGCATTGCCATCTTTGAAGCACTGCGATTTGGCCGACCACTGACCCATCGCGTGATCACCATTTCTGGTGATGCGGTGGAAGTGCCGAGTAACGTGCTGGCGCCTATCGGCATGCCAATTTCTGAAATTGTTGCTCAGTGCGGCGGCTTGAAGACAACACCAGCACGCATTGTGTTAGGCGGCCCAATGATGGGCCGAGCAATCACCGATATTCATACTCCGGTGACAAAAGGCACCAGCGGCGTCTTACTGCTGACCGAAGACGAACTTCCCAACCCCAAAGCCAGTGCCTGCGTGCGTTGTGGCCGCTGTATTGGCGCTTGCCCGATGAGCCTGACCCCGCTGGATATGGTGGCTGAGTTGAAGGTCGATAATTTTGGCAAAGCCGCTGAAATGGGCGTGATGGATTGTCTGTTATGTGGCTCTTGCGCTTATGTCTGCCCAGCCGCCATTCCACTGACCCAATATTTCGACTGGGGCAAACAGGAAATCAATAAAATCCGTTTTTCTGAACAAAAAACAGCCCGTACTTGCCTGAACAGCGCCGCACGTCGTGAACGTATGGAACGCGAAGCCGCAGAAAAAGAAGCAGCCAAAGCCGCAAAAGCCGCGACACGTCGTCCATCGCGTCGTAATAGCGCAGCTGCAACAGAAGAGGAGTCTGCATGATGATCTTACGTGCCCCCCATGCCCATGAAGGCATATCCATTAAAAAAGTCATGTTCAAAGTGAACATTGCCCTGTTGCCAGCAGTGTTATTGGGAATAATGCAATTTGGCATGCCCGCTTTGTTTTTGTTGATCACCACCATTGTCAGTGCGCTGATTTGTGAGGTGATTTCACTTAAATTAAATCCTCAGGCGGAAGGTGAAATTAATGATGGTGCGGCCATTCTCACTGCATTGATCTTAGCAATGAGTCTGCCTCCGCATGCACCGCTCTGGCTGGGGGCATTAGGCTCCGCTTTTGCTATTTTCTTCGGCAAACAGGTTTACGGTGGTTTGGGGCAAAACCTGTTTAACCCCGCCATGTTAGCCCGAGTGGTGTTACTGATCTCATTTCCAGTCGAAATGACGCATTGGGTGAACCCCAGCGCGTTCTATGACGGCGTTTGGTACAAAATGGGCGTGGATGGTGTTTCAGGCGCAACCACGTTAGGGCTGACCAAAGAAGGGGTTCATGCCAATTTTCATTGGTTAGCGCATTTCTTGGGCACCAGTAGCGGTAGTCTGGGTGAAACCTCTGCGTTGTTAATGTTGATCGGCGGACTTTGGCTTATCCAGCAGCAAGTATTCACTTGGCATGTTCCAGTTGCCACAATCGCAGGTTGCTTAATTCCCGGCACGATGCTGTGGCTAAGTGGTAACGGGCATATTGCCGAACCACTGGCCCAACTGACCAGCGGCGGCTTACTGATGTGTGCCTTCTTTATTGCCACCGATCCGGTAACCACACCAACCAGTAACCGGGGTAAATTAATTTTCGGTGCAGGTACTGGTTTCCTGATCTTTGTGATCCGCTCGTTCGGTAACTTCCCGGAAGGGGTCGCGTTTTCCATTCTGATCATGAACTCCGTTACACCGTTGATTGATCAATATACCCGTCCACGGATGTATGGCTATGACCTGAAAACGGAGGAAAAACAATGAACCAATCCATCACTTTACCGGTCAAAGAGCAGCCTTACTATCAGGCTTTCCTGTTGAGTTTGTTTGCTTTATTTGTGTGTGGTGCAGTCGCTGCGTTTTCAGCACTCACTAAAGAATCGATTGTTGCCAGAAATATCGAAGATACACAGCGCCAATTGGTGCAGGTTTTACCACAAAGCTTGTATGACAACATGCCCAGCCAGGAAGAGATCACGCTGACCATGGACGGTAAACCGACCCATTTTTTTCGGGCCAGAAAAGCCGGAGTAGCGAGTGGTGTCGCTCTGTTTGCTGATACCACCGGCTATTCAGGCACGATCCATCTGCTGCTTGGTATTGACGCGAATGGTACCTTGACTGGTGTGCGAGTCTTGAGTCACACCGAAACACCCGGCTTGGGAGACAACATCGATCTGGCCAAGAGTAACTGGGTGTTAAATTTCAACGGAAAATCATTAAAACAGCCGGATGAAAAAGGCTGGCATGTGAAAAAAGATGGCGGGGAGTTCGACTCGTTTACTGGAGCCACCATCACGCCGCGAGGTGTAGTGAAAGGCGTGCATGAAGCACTGATGTTGTTCCAGCGTCATCAAAACGAATTTCTGGATCATAAAGGGAGCTGATTATGAGCAGTCAAAACGTATTTACCAATGGCCTATGGAAAGAGAACGTCATTTTCACTCAATTGCTGGCGCTTTGCCCTTTAATGGCAGTAACAACTACTGCCACCAACGGGCTCGGTATGGGAGGCGTCACCACGTTAGTGTTGGTCGCATCGAACTTGCTGGTGTCATTAATCCGCTCAATTGTTCCGAATCAGATCCGCATTCCCATTTTCACCCTGCTGATTGCCGCTCTGGTCACACTGGTTGATCTGGGAATGAATGCCTGGATGCACGATCTTCATAAAGTTCTGGGATTGTTCATTGCGCTGATCGTAGTAAACTGCGCCATCTTGGGCCGCGCAGAAGCCTATGCGATGAAAAATCCGCCAATTCCGGCCATGCTCGATGGCTTGGGTATGGGGCTTGGTTTTACGCTGTCCATGACCATCATGGGCGGTTGTCGTGAAATTATCGGAAGTGGCACGTTATTCTCTGGCGCCTCATTGCTATTAGGCCCGCATTTTAAATTTATGGAATTGCATGTCATTCCCGGATACCACGGGTTTCTGCTGATGCTGTTGCCGCCTGGTGGGTTCATCATGATGGGGCTGCTATTGTGCGCCATCCGCTTAGGGAAACGCCTACTCGCCGGGAAAAATGCACCCGTAGCTCAAGATAATTCAGTTCAGGGAGGTTGCCACGTATGAAAATAAGTGTCGCACATGCCCGCGGAGCTAAAGGCAATTGGTACCAGCTTGATCTGCCTGAACCAGTAACCGCACAGGAAGCCTTGCAAGCTTCCCCAGTTTTTCATCATTACCCTGATTTAGATCTGGCAACACATCGTATCGGAATTTTCGGCAAATTTTGTACGCCCGATACGGTATTAAAAGAAGGAGATCGGGTCGAGATTTATCTGCCTGTGACCCGTCAGCCCGATGAAGACGAAGATGATGACGAATAAGCAATAAATTGAACAATTTTTATTTTTGGCAATTAAACCTCTGACCATAAAACGGCCTTTATGGCAGTGATTAAAAAAGGATGACTATTCAATGAATAAGACACACTCAGGTAGAAATATCAGTGCATGGCTATTTTTGCTAAGCACACTGATCTTTCCCACTTTTGCCATGGCTGCTGACGGCAACCATATGCTTACAGTGGCAGGAATCCGACTGGAGTTCATCTTGTTTGCTGCCACGCTATTAGGCGTTGCTCTTTTCCATAATTACACCATGTGGGTTTCGATTGCCGGCCTGACCGCGGTGGTTGCCAGTAAATATCTGTTTCTGGATGATTTCTCATTAGCCCAGCACATTTTAGGCGGCGAAGGGCACGAAGGGGAATGGCGGGTTTTACTGAATCTATTGGGCCTATTGTTTGGTTTTGCCATTCTGGCCAAACATTTTGAAGAATCTGAACTGCCGAAAATATTACCCAAATACCTGCCTGACGATTGGAAAGGTGGGTTTGTGTTACTGATCATGATCTTCGTCATCAGTGCCTTCCTCGATAACATCGCCGCCGCCATGATTGGTGGCGCCATTGCGTTTGTGGTATTCAATAAGCGTGTTCATATCGGCTACCTCGCTGCTATCGTGGCTGCCAGTAATGCGGGTGGTTCTGGCTCTGTCGTTGGTGACACAACAACTACATTGATGTGGATCGATGGAGTTAACCCGCTAAATGTAGTACATGCGTACATTGCTGCGGGCACAGCGCTGGTCTTGTTCGGTGTTATCGCATCTATTCAGCAAGACAAATATCAACGCATTATTAAAGATGCGCCACTGGGTATTGTGGTGGAGTGGAAAAAATTAGGTGTTGTAGGCCTGATCTTAATTTCTGCCATTCTGACTAACTACTTTTTTGACTTCCCTGCCATGGGCGTCTGGATTGCCATCATCATCAGTGCATTGGTCGTCAAAACACCATGGAGTGAATTAAAAAATGCCCTGGGTGGCACCGTCTTCCTGATGGGGCTGGTGACCTGTGCCTCATTAATGCCGGTGGATGAATTACCTAAAGCCTCATGGCTAACCACCTTTTTCCTCGGTTTTGTATCGGCGGTATTTGATAACATTCCACTGACCAAACTGTGTCTGGAACAAGGTGGCTACGATTGGGGTGTGCTGGCTTATGCGGTGGGCTTCGGTGGTTCCATGTTGTGGTTTGGATCTTCCGCCGGTGTCGCGCTTTCCAACATGTACCCAGAAGCGCGCTCTGCCGTGACTTGGGTGCGTCAAGGCTGGCATGTTGCTGCATCTTACATCATTGGTTTCTTTGTGCTGTTAGCATTATCTGGCTGGGCACCACACGCCCCGCACAAAGCATCACAAAACAATCTCGTGAAGCAAGAAACCGTTGCTAAACCAAATGCCTAAACTGCCATAAACGAACATTCATTTTGTATGGAATAACTGACCACCCTTGCGGTGGTCTTTTTTTGCCCTTTTGTCGTAGATTGTGCGGTTTATCACAAGCCACACCAAACAACAAAACAAAATAGTTTCTTTATTTTCAATGATTTAACAACAAAAAGACTGCGGCATCGTTCATGCATTATAAAGAACAACACCGTATTCAAGGAGCGACACCATGGCTAAAGTAGGCATTTTCTTCGGTAGTGACAACAGGTAAAACCCGCAAAGTTGCAAAACTGATCCAAGAGGCATTCGGTAGTGATGAAGTAGCTGCACCAGTGAATATCAATAAAGCCAGCATTGATGATCTGTTGGGTTACGAATACTTGATCCTGGGTACACCAACACTGGGCGATGGCGCGTTGCCAGGCTTGGATTGTGACTGCCAGGCAGAAAGCTGGGCTGAGTTTGTACCTGATTTGGAAGCCGCCGATCTGAGCGGTAAAAAAGTAGCCTTGTTTGGTTTAGGTGATCAAACCAGCTATGGCGATGCATTTGTCGATGCCTTAGGTGAACTGTATGACATCGTTTCAGAAGCTGGCGCCTCAGTAGTGGGTTTCTGGCCTAACGAAGGTTATGAATTTAACAGCTCAAACGCACTCGATGGTGATGATTTTGTCGGTCTGGTTATCGATCAAGACAATCAGGCAAGCATGACTGCAGAACGCGTGAAAACATGGGTTTCTGCGCTAAAAACTGAATTCGCTCTCTGATACTCCGTTCTACTACTCGTCAAGTTTTGAGCCGCAGAATCCTGCACCTGCGGCTCCTTTTTCTGCTTTTTGCACTGCTACCCCGTTTGACGCATAATTACGCTCTCTTCTGACTCCATGGGCTCCTTTCCCAATGGCACATTTGAAACAACACATTGGTTTGTGGCAAGGCACCGGGTTGCTGGTTTCCACCCTGCTTGGCTCCGGCGTTTTTATTGTTCCTGCGATGACCGCCAGTCTGGCAGGAAGCTGGTCATTACTGGCTTGGGTATTAATGGGCGCATTGATCTTACCTATCGTGTTTACGTTTGCTTCGTTAGGCAAACGTTACCCCGATGCCGGTGGTACGGCTTTTTTTGTTGAACAAGCGTTTGGCGAACGGGCAGCGGATGCCATCAGCTGGCTGTTTTTGTCCGTGATTATGATTGGCCCGCCAGTGGTCATCGTCACTGCCACCGGTTATTTGTGTCAAACATTTGGTTTGCCGGAAAGCCAACATGGCATCTGGCAATTCCTGCTATTGGGCAGCATGCTGGGGCTGAATTTACTGAACATGAAAACAGCGGCGTGGATCCAAAGTTTTATCAGCTTTGGCATTTGCAGCACGCTGTTGTTAGCGGTGGGTTTATATCTTTACGGCCATCCGGTCAGTTTACCGGCCACCGATTTTTCGCTGACCAATCTGGCACAAGCAACCGGGCTGATTTTCTGGTGTTTCGTCGGCATCGAAGCCATTGCTCATCTAAGCGGTGAATTTCATCATCCAGAGCGTGATTTCCCGCGGGTCGTGATGCTGGGTATGCTCATCGCATTGGTGTTGTATCTGTGTCTGAGCACCGTGCTGCTTTCTTCTGGTTTTTACGGTAATGAAGCGCAAAATCTGACCTCAATTATTCAGTTGATGAGCTCCCTCACCGGCCAGACCGGGCATCTGCTGATTGGCCTATTTGGTCTGATGACCTGTTTTATCGCGGTAAATTTGTATATCACCAGCTTCTCGCGACTGTTTTACAGCATGGCAGAACGCGGGCAGATCCATGCCTGGGCCGGCAAACTCAATCGTTACGGCGCCCCCACCAATGGCCTGCTGATCACCTGTGGATTAATTGCCATCACGCTATTACTTCGAATGAGCGTGCATTTGCCGCTTGATGGATTGATCGGTTATGCCAATGGTGTGTTTGTGCTGATCTACCTTTCGGCAGCTTTGTCGGGTTTGAAACTACTGCCAGGTAAAGAGCGCAAATTAGCCATCATGGCGACAGCTGTTTGTGTGCTGGTAGCGGCATCACTGGCACTGCATACACTGTATGCTGCCGCAGTGTTGAGTGCTTGTTTGTTACATAAGAGGCATCCTCGCAGCATATGACAATCAGTACCTCGCTTTGGTTTGTGTACCATTCCATTATTTATGCTGGAATTTGTGGCCTGCTGCTGACCTTGGTGCCGCATCTGCGCTTACACAAACGCACATTGTGGATCTACTGGCTCCTCAACCTGCTGATTTTCAGTATTTGGCTAATCTCGCAATTTTCTGAGCAAAACTGGCTGGTCACTTCCACCCCGCTACGCTGGATCATTGCGCTGTGGCTGAATGCATCCATGGCTTATGTCGCTGTCGGCGGCGGCTTTACCGTGTTACGTGTATTGCTGCGGGTGGCGCGGCGAAAATTGAGCGCTCACTTCTGGCATCAGCCAAATGCCATTTTGCTGCCGTTGGTTTGGATGTTATCTGCTTTCGGTGTCTATGAAGCGATGTCAGCACCGCTGTTACGCCATTATGATGTCTATCTTGAACAGCTTCCCGCTGGGTTTGATGGTTTTAAAATTGCACAAATCACGGACAGCCATGTCAGTGATTTTGTCGGTAGTCGCGAATTAGCCAGCGCCGTCAGCCGACTGAATGCCACAAACCCTGATTTACTGGTCATGACCGGTGATTTACTCGATGACGAACGCCAGTTAGACAGCGCCTTTGCCGCGCTCACCCACTCAAACGCACCAATGGGCGTGGTTGCCATCTTGGGGAATCACGAGAAATATCATGGCCTGCAGACTATTTTGCAAAAATACAAAAACGAAGCAACACAGGCTAATTTACGTCTGCTGGTTGATGAAAATATCGCGCTGAATTATCACGGTGCCGAATTTCAGATCGTCGGTGTCGATTATCCCATCCTGCCGGATAGCCGTCGCCACATGGCTGAAACCGCTCAGCTGGATTACATGCAACGCTCGGCAGATAAAGCATTTCGCGGGGTTAAACCCAGCGAGTGGATTTTATGCCTGACACATCATCCGGACTTTTTTGATCTCGCGGCAGCAAACCATGCAGGTCTGAGTCTGGCCGGACATACCCACGGCGGGCAGGTCTTACCATTGGGTTACACGGTCGGCAGATTGTGGTTTAACTATCTGAAAGGCTGGTATCAACTGCCTTCAAGCCAGTTGTTTGTATCGGTGGGTATGGGTCATGTTTGGCCTTACCGTTTAGGTGTGCCGCCCGAAATAGTGACCTTTACGCTGCACCCCAAAATATAATACTCAAAGTAGTTGGAGTTGCTGCAATTCCAAGTGAAGGATATAGGAGGCATTATGCCTCCTGTTGCATTAACCAGGTCAGCCACTGTTTTTGCAGATTTTTCTTCGCTTGTTGTAACTGTGCTTCGATAATTTTCGGTACCGCTTCGCTGAGTGGCATCGGTGCCGCAGCGTGGATTTTTTCACACCACAGCAGATGAAACCCCATCGGGCTACGGGTGATTTGGCTAAATCCGCGCTCTGGTAATTGAAACAACACCGCATCCAATTCTGGATAGAGTTGCCCCGCTTTCACCAAACCAATTTTGCCTTCATTGACGGCAGTTGGGCATTCCGAATAACGCATCGCTAGATCGGCAAATTTACCCGGTGAACTGATCAGTTGACTACGGATATTCTGCAACCGCGAATAAGATGTTTCCTCGTAGTTTTCCGGGTTGGTATCGTCAATCGTGATCAAGATATGCCGCACCAAACGACGTTCCGGTTGTAAAAATTGGCGCGGATGATCCAGATACCACGATTTAGCGGCTTCTTCCGTCAGCGGTTTGATATTCTCAACCACTTTATCCATCACCTGCGACACCAACAGCTCACGCCGCAGCGCCTCTTTCAAACTCGGCAGATCGAGCTTTACCGTGGCCATTGAAGCTTTCCAAGCCTCTTCATCCGGATAAGCGCTTTTAACCTCTTCCAGCGCCGCATTCAGATCGGCGGCTGACACAGTCATTTCTGCCTGTGCCGCGTAATCAAGAATGCGCGCCTCCATCGCCAATTGGTGATCGAGCATTTTTGCCAGCTGACTTTGTTCCTCAGCCGTCAAATCCGCCGGTACCTTGCCAAAATGCTGGGTAGCCAGTTTTAAGGTTGGATATGCTTGCCAATTCAGCATGCCGCCTCCTCGGCCGGTTCTTCCTCCGGCGGCCAGCAAATGGCCGATAACGGCACCAGTAACATACGATCCTGAAACAGCACTTCATACATGATCGGATCCATATCCCGACGCACCGACATCACCTGCCCGCGGGAACCGGCTTCAGCAATCACTTCGCCTTTGATGGCCAGATGATTCACCGCGTTGATCCAATCACCGAATTCAAATTCACTTTCCACCCAGGGTTCATCGGCTGAAATCAGCTCCTGACTGCGACAACCAACAATGACGTCTTCTTCGATAAAATGAACCTGATAAATCAGCTGATCTTGCAGGAAAACACCGACATCACGGACATAACCGCAGTTGCCCTTGCGCACGATCAGATCGCCACGTTGTTTACCCGGGAAAGTGCCATCATCACGAATGGTGCGCACCACACGCAAACGACTTCACCATAGTCATATTCAGGTTTCATAAAAACACCTCCTGCAATTTAGACATGGCCACAAAACTCGGTGTTAAACGGTTATACACACCCAGCGTCGAATTCGATTTCACATCCTGATGATGGAAATTCCGGTAGCTTTCTGCCAGCAAGGTTTTCGCTAACAGAAAACGATCTTGTTCATTCATACAACGTTCTGAGTTGGCATTTTTAATCTGCTGATTAAAGTGATGCATGATATGCAGTCGTTTACTGCGCACCTGTGCTGCTTCATACGGAATACCGAAAAAATCCAGAAAGGCTTCTGCACTTTCTAACTCTTCAATACCATCCAGTGAGGTAAACCAATCCATAAAGACTCCTTGGCCTGCATTACAAGGCAACACGTTGGGGGGAATTAAACAAACGCTGATAAACCCAGCGTAATTCTGATTCAGTCGGGTTTCGTTTCGCCCGCTCGGCAAAATGGCGGATCTGCTCCAGCACCATATCGATCTGTTCATTGGCCAGCTGATAACCTAAGCCCGCAAAGACAGAACGCACCGAATTGCGGCCGGAATGTTTGCCCAGCACCAGCTTGTGTTCACGACCTAAACTGGCGGGATCAACACCCTGATAGTTATTTTTGTCTTTCAGTAAACCATCAACATGCACGCCGGATTCATGCGTAAAAGCATATTCACCGACCAGTGATTTTTGCTGTGCAATTTCACGGCCAGCCGCTTTGGCCACCAGCGAACAAAGTGCCGGTAAACGATGGCTTTGAATGCCGGAATCGATGTTAAAACACTGTTTGAGGGCCATCACCACCTCTTCCAGCGGTGCATTGCCAGCCCGCTCACCCAAACCAATGACCGTGGTATTGGCGTGAGTAGCACCAGCACGGAAGGCGGCTAATGTGTTGGCAGTTGCCAGACCCAGATCGTCATGGGCATGCATTTCCAGCTGCAATGGCCAATACTGACGCAGGGCACGGATGCGATCATAAGTGGTAAACGGATCTAAAATGCCGACCGTATCGGCGTAACGCAGGCGCTCAGCGCCAGTACGTAATGCTAAATCAGCGACGATGCGTAAGTCGCCCAGCGTGGCGCGGGAGGCATCTTCACAACCGATACAGACCCGCAGCCCTAAAGATTTCGCCAGTGAGACATGCTCGGCTAACTCTAACAACACCTGATCGCGGGAACGCGCCAGTTTGTGCTCCATCATTTGCGCTGACACCGGAATGGAAATATCCACCCAGTTCATGCCTAACGCTGCGGCCTGACGAATATCTGTGGCATGCATCCGGCACCAAACCATCAGTGTGGCATCAGGTAAAGCCTGACGGAGTGCGCCAATACGGCGGCACTCATCCAGCCCCATCGCCGGAATACCCACTTCCAGTTCCTTAACGCCAATCTCCCACAACTGACGGGCGATAGCGATCTTCTCATCCTGAGTAAACGCCACCCCGGCCGACTGTTCACCATCGCGAAGTGTGGTGTCGTTGATGATCAGGGATGGTTTCTGAAATGTGGTTTTTCGGGCCATAATGCACCTCCTGCATAACAGGATTCAGCAATTCTCATTCCCAAAATAAGATATTGATTTTTAAGTGTTATTTAATTGAGTGGCGCGTCAATATTGAAACATACTGACGGGTTTGTTGCAGATGCGACAAAAAAGGGATGCCAGCTGGCATCCCTTCATAATCACGCTTATCTATTACTGATTAATGACGACACTATCACCTGAACTATCACCTAAGGTGCGGCATTTATAACGATAACCTAACCAATTCAGCACTAACCAAACCGGTACCAGTTCGACCGCAATGGTTTCACCACTGATATACAACAGCACCAGCAGCAAGGCCATAAATGCTAGGCATAAGTAGTTAGTCAATGGGCTCCAGAACGCTTTGAATACCGGTGTGACACCTTCGCGATCTTTCGCAGCGCGGAATTTCAAATGCGCCAGACTGATCATGCCCCAGTTGATCACCAGTGCCGCAACCACCAGCGACATCAGAATGCCAAATGCCTTGCCTGGTAACAGGTAGTTGATGACGACACACAGTAATGTCACGAGCGCAGACAGCATGATTGCTGGCACCGGCACACCACGTTTGTCGACTTTACCCAGAATACGCGGTGCATTGCCCTGCTGTGCCAGACCATGCAACATACGGCTGTTGCAATACACACCGCTGTTGTAAACCGACAATGCGGCAGTCAGTACCACAATATTCAGAATGTTCGCAGTGCCACTTTCGCCCAATGCCGAGAAAATCATAACAAACGGGCTGCCACCTGCCGCCAGTTGGCTCCAAGGGAACAGTGACAACAACACCGCCAAGGCACCGATGTAGAAAATCAGAATACGGTAAATAACCTGATTAACGGCCTGTGGAATGCTTTTACGTGGGTTATCCGCTTCCGCTGCCGTGATACCAACCAGCTCCAGACCACCAAATGAGAACATGATGATCGCCAGTGACATGATCACACCATGCCAGCCATTCGGCATAAACCCGCCCAGCGCCCACAGGTTACTGACTTTCGCCTGTTCACCGCCCTGACCACTCAGCAGCAACCAGCCACCGAATAAAATCATACCGACAATGGCGACGACCTTGATGATGGCAAACCAGAACTCCATTTCACCGAAGAATTTCACATTAGTCAGGTTGATGGCGTTGATGACGACAAAAAAGACCAGTGCAGAGACCCAGGTTGGCAACTCCGGCCACCAGTACTGCACATAAATGCCGACGGCTGACAACTCGGCCATGCCCACCAACACATATAAAACCCAGTAGTTCCAACCAGACAGGAAACCGGGAAAATCGCCCCAGTATTTATACGCAAAATGGCTAAATGAACCTGATACTGGCTCTTCAGCGACCATTTCACCCAACTGGCGCATGATCAAAAAGGCAATCAAACCACCCAGCGCATAACCCAGCAATACCGCCGGGCCGGCAATCTTGATCGTCTGCGCGATACCTAAAAATAACCCTGTGCCAATCGCACCACCTAACGCGATCAACTGAATATGCCGGTTTTTCAACCCGCGTTTCAGTTCACCCTCAGTTTGAACTTCCATGAAAACCTCTGTCACGAATAGAGACTGACCTTTAGCCAGCGAATTGAACTACTGTTCCTGCTATTAAAAAAACCGGCGATAGAATAACCTGATCGAATAAGGCAAGACAGTATGAGATGAGCAATAATTGCTTAAAATCAGACTTAAACAAGAGTTTTAACGAGAGATAGCGGAATGATCAGCTGATAAATTTATGAACAGGATAATTTTAGTTCGTCAGCTGGAACCGGTCGACCAAACAAATAACCCTGGTAGGTATAACAACCATGCCCCGCCAGACAATCGCGCTGTTCTTGTGTTTCCACCCCTTCGGCAATCACCGCCAGCCCCATGCTTTCCGCTAATGCCACAATCGTTCGGGCAATCGCATCATCGTTGGCATCGGTTAACAAATCACGCACAAAAGATTGGTCGATCTTAAGCTGATCTAACGGCAAACGTTTTAAGTAGGACAACGAGGAGTAACCCGTACCAAAATCATCCAGCGAGAACCCTACGCCAATGCGTTTCAGTAATGTCATTTTGGTGATGATATCTTCAACATCTTGCAACAACATACTTTCCGTCAGCTCTAATTTTAACAAGCGCGGATCTGCACCCGTTTCTTCTAATACCAGCAGCACTTTTTCCACAAAATCAGACTGATAAAACTGACGGGCACTGACATTTACCGCAATAGTCAGATGTGCATATTCCGGTTTAGTCGCCCAAATCGCCAATTGCTGACAGGCGGTTTTTAATACCCAATGACCCAGAGTCAGGATCGCCCCGCTTTCTTCCGCCATAGGAATAAATTCGGCTGGCGAAACCATGCCCCGATCTGGATGTTGCCAGCGGATCAGGGCTTCTACTCCGATAACCCGACCCGAATGTTCAACCTGCGGTTGATAAAACAAACGAAACTGCTCTTCGCGTATACCCACTAATAAATCAGCACTTAACGCCGCCCGATGCGAGACTTTGTTCTGCATCTCTTTATCAAAAAAACAGAATGCATTACGACCAGCCGCTTTGGCCTGATACATCGCGATATCCGCCCGTTTCAATAACTCATCACTTTTTTCCGGATGCCCATCAAACAGGGTGATACCAATACTTGCCGTAGTATTGTGTTCAAAACCATCAATAAAATAGGGCTGACACAGCACATCCAGCAGGCGCTCGCCAATGCGCTGACATTGCGCCATGGCTTCCCGCGTGTTGTTGCCAATCTCTTCCAGTATGACGACAAACTCATCACCACCTTGTCGCGCCACCATATCGCCTTTTGATAAACAACCCGATAAGCGGCTAGCTACCAATGTCAGTAACCCATCGCCTTTTTCATGTCCCAATGTATCATTCAGATTTTTAAAATTATCGAGATCAATAAAAAACAACGCCCCGATTTTTTTATGCAAGGCACTGGCAGATAAAGCCTGCTGCAGACGATTATTAAAATGACGTCGATTGGGTAATCCGGTTAACGAATCATAAAAAGCCAACTGGCGGATCTCGGCTTCGTTTTTCCGACGCTCACTGATGTCTTCCACCATCGTGGTGACATAATCAATCGTTCCATCTTGATGGCGGGCACAACGCACCACCACCCGCACAGGGATCTCTTTACCACTTTTGCTGATGTAGCGTTTTTCTAACGTATAACCGTTATTTGCGTTAGCCAGCATTTGTTCGTATTCAAAAATATTATTTTTTAAATCATCAAGATGCGTGAATTCGGCCCAAGTCATGCCTAACAATTCAGCTTCTGAAAACTCCAGTAAGTTACACAAATAACTATTAACCCGGATCCACTGTTTGCCGGTCAGACTAAACGCAAAGCCGACAATCCCTAATTCATACAGAGAATTAAGCTGCGATTCCGATTTAGTCCGTGCAATTTCAGCCAGTTTGCGTTCGGTAATATCGCGTGCCAGAAACACAACGGCCTTACGACCATACAATGATTGCGGTAATGGTTGTGTGCGTCCTTCGAACCAACGCAACCCTACCGCAGTGTCGCGTTCATATTCCAGCGATTGAGGTTGATCAGTACGCAGTGTTTCTTGAATGATGTGATAAAAGCGATCGGCCAACTCTTTTGGCCAGAGGTCATGAATACGATTGCCGACAAAGTGCGAGGCTTTCATTTGGTTGATGTTGTGTTCTGACGAAAGCACGCACAGGTAGCGACACTCTTCATCAAACACAAACAGGATGTCTGGGATGGTTTCTAAAAGCGTTTGTAAGAAAGTTTCTGTTTCATTTAACAGATCCACGCCTTGACTCAACTCATACGGCATAAGGAGAACTCGCTCATATAGTCAGAGGTGTGCCACCATTAGCAACACCTGGAACCATGACGGGTGGGGACTCCGTGCTATGAATAAACTCACCCCGTTTATATCTAACTGAGATTTAAGCTTATTATCTAACTATCTACAATCTATACGAATTTATTTTTTGCCGAACCATATAAAAAAATAGCAGAGAGCATGGTGTTACTCAAACTTGAAGGTTGACATAGATCACAATAAAACCGGTTACACTTCATGTTACCGGAAACATCCTGTTAATCTGCATTGAGTCATTCTTGGAGAGAACATCATGCAGGCACTATCAGCACAACGCGATCAACTCGGTGAATGCCCTCGCTGGCATGCGGAAACACAAACTTTGTGGTGGGTTGATATTACAAAGCACCAGATCCACCGTCACCATCCTGCCAGCGGCCAGCATAATGTCATTCAGCTGCAAGAAGAGATTGGCTGTTTTATTTGGCGTGAAAAAGGTGGGTTATTAGTCGCACTGCAATCGGGCTTCCATTTTATTGATGATGTAAACAACCCAACTTTAACACCCATTGTTGACCCTGAAGCCGACAAACCTTGGCAACGCTTTAACGATGGCCGGTGTGACCCGAAAGGTCGCTTTATTGCCGGCACCATGAATGCCCGCAAAGATGAATCCTTTGGTACGTTTTATCAGTTAAACCCTGATTTGAGCGTGCGTCCGCTGATCGGTAAAAGCTGGACTTGCAATGGCATGGCATTTAGCCCGGACGGCAAAACACTCTACTGGTCGGATACGCCCATCCAAAACCGCAATATCTACCGCTGCGATTATGATCCTAAAACGGGTGAAGTCAGTAACCAGCAACTGTTTTTCCATGTACCGGAAGGCATGGGCCGCCCTGATGGCGCCACCGTTGATAGCGAAGGCAATTACTGGTCAGCGCAATATGCCGGTAGCCGCGTGCTATGTATTAGCCCGCAAGGTGAATTATTGCGTGATATTGCCTTACCGGTGACCAACCCAACTATGCCCTGCTTTGGTGGCCCGGATCTGAAAACCTTGTATGTCACCAGTGCCAGCCAAGGCATGTCGGCAGAACATCTGGCCGCACATCCGCTGGAAGGTGCGGTGTTAGCCATTCCGATGGATGTTGCTGGTTTACCAGAAGTCGCTTTTGCCGGTTAAATCGGGACAGTTTTAATGGGATATCATGGAATATCCCGTTTTTTCGTTTGTTCCACCTGCAAACAGGATTATTCTGTTTTTCTTTGCATCAACCCAACGAAAACGAATCAGGTAAAGCATGACAATCCGCATCGCAATCAATGGTTTCGGCCGTATTGGTCGAAGTGTCTTACGCGCACTATACGAATCAGGGCGTCGGGCCGAAATCAAAGTCGTCGCCATTAATGAGCTGGCTGATGCGGAAGGTATGGCGCACCTGCTGAAATATGATTCAACACATGGCCGTTTTGACTGGGATGTGCGTCAGGAACGCGATGTGCTGTATGTCGGTGATGATGCCATTCGTCTGTTACATCAAAAAGAGATCAGCCAACTGCCATGGGGTGAGCTGGGTGTCGATATCGTGCTCGATTGCAGCGGCATCTATGGCAAACGCGCGGATGGTGAAATGCATCTGGCCTCTGGCGCGAAGAAAGTTTTGTTCTCGCACCCCGGCAGCAGCGATCTCGATGCAACCGTTATTTATGGTGTTAACCATCAGCAGTTACAGCCGGAACACCGTATCGTCTCCAGTGGTTCATGTACCACAAACTGTATTATTCCGGTGATCAAGTTACTGGATGACGCCTTCAATATTGAATCCGGCACTGTGACCACCATTCATGCGTCGATGAATGATCAGCAAGTGATCGATGCCTACCACCCTGATCTGCGCCGTACCCGCGCCGCCAGCCAGTCGATCATTCCGGTCGACACTAAACTCGCTGCCGGCATCACGCGTATTTTTCCAAAGTTTTGTGATCGCTTTGAAGCGATTTCGGTGCGAGTGCCCACCATCAACGTCACCGCCATTGATCTCAGCGTCACGGTCACCAATGCCGTCAGCGTGCTGGACGTCAATAATGTGCTGCAACGGGCAGCAAAAGGCAGTTTCCGCAGTATTGTCGATTACACTGAACTACCGCTGGTTTCGATCGATTTTAATCACGATCCGCACAGCGCCATCGTTGATGGCACACAAACCCGCGTCAGTGGCAAACATCTGATCAAAACACTGGTCTGGTGTGATAACGAATGGGGATTTGCCAACCGCATGCTGGATACCACGCTGGCGATGGTTAAGTGTGGCTTTAACAGCCAGCAGTAATAAATGGGAAACCACAGCGCTGGTTGCTGGCTGTGGTTTCATGTTGTTCCTGGCAATCTAGACATCAACCACGCTAATCAGAAACTCATCACCCTGCACAGGCTCGACTTGCAACACCGCCAGTGATTTCAATACCAAATCCACTTGATCTAACTTCGGTGTATCATCCGGCGCATTCACGGCAATCACCTTACAACCGGCAGCCAGACCAGATAAAACACCAGCTGGTGCGTCTTCGACCACCACACACTCTTCCGGTTTTAGCCCTAACCGTTGCGCACCTAACAGATATGGATCTGGATTCGGTTTGCCGCGCGCCACCAATTCCGCCGTGATAAAGATTTCCGGTGTCGCCAGCTCTCCAGCTGCATGGCGAGCGCGCGCAACCGGCACAGATCCAGAGGTCACGATAGCCCACGGCATCGATAATGCTTCCAGACGCTCAAGCAGTTGCACTGCCCCCGGTAATGCGGAAATGCCATCCGTATCTTCGGCCTCTACTTTTTCCAGCAAACGAAATTGTTGCTGAATGGCCTCTTCACTTTCGCCAGGCATAAAGTGACGCAGTGACGTGATCGCTTGTTTACCGTGAATAAAATCTAATACTACTGCAGGATCGAGATCCCGGCTTTTAGCCCAGTTCGACCACGCGCGTTCGACAACCGGCAATGAATCAACCAACGTGCCATCGAGATCAAAAAGAAACCCTTTGCATTTCATTGAGATAATCCTGTTTTATTTGTATTTAAAATTCTTCACGGCTCAACAATCAAAGCCGATTCAGCATACTGGGTTATTGACCTGCTGACTGGAGCTCATCATATTTCGCCATCGCCTTTCTGTCATTGTCGGCATAGATATGATGGTGCGAAATATAAAACCCCTGTCTCAGCAGTTGTTCGGTAATTTCTTCGCTGTATTCTTCATCCTGGCAAACTTGTGTGACGACCTGATTCTTGATCAAAAATATAAATTTCTTCGTCATATAACCTCCGGTTACATCGCTGTAGTGATTTGTATTCATCATCAAGGTTAGGCCTAACCGATGTAGTGATTACAGCAGAGCTCTGGTATTCTTTAAAATGAATAATTATCCACCAGTGATAACTAATCGGAATGGAACTACGTCAGTTACGTGCTTTTGTGACTTTGGCTGATTGCCTAAATTTTACCGAAGCCGCACAAAAACTATTTATTACCCAGCCCGCCCTTTCCAAGCAGATCCATGCTTTGGAAGAAACGCTGGGCGGATTGTTATTTACCCGTAACCGGCGCGGTGCTGAATTAACGCCGTTGGGCAAAGAGTTGCATGAACAAACCCGCACGCTGGTATTGCAAGCTGAGCAGTTAAAACGACACGCGCAACGGGTGTTAAAAGGACAATCAGGCAAGCTGGCGATCGGGATCGGGCTTTCCAGCCTGCGTCTGGCATCGTCTTTTACCGCGCAGTTCCGCGTACTGTATCCTGATGTCACGATCACCTTTCAAGACACCTCATCAGTGCCGCTGATAGCCCAGTTGCTGGCCGATCAATCGCAATTAGGCTTCTTGCGTTTACCCATCGAGCCACCGTTGATCGCGCATAAGTTATTAACCGATCAATTGGTATTGGCAGTAAACCGGCACCATTATTCCGGCCATGACGAAGCAGATTTTTTACGCCAGTTGGAGCAATTACCGCTGTTACGTTTAACACCGACACAAGGGCAACGTTTCAACCGGCAGATTGATCAGTTTCTGGCCTTTCATAATTGTTATCCGGTGGTGGCACAGTACGCAGGCGATAATCAGACGTTGCTGGCGCTGGTGGCCGCCGGACTAGGTGTGGCGATAGTGCCGCAAAGTGCGGTATTTATTGCACCGGAAGAGGTGGATATCATTCCATTATCGGGCGATTACACCCAATGGGATATCGGCATAGCCTGGAATCCGCATTACGATAACCCGATCCGGGACGCATTTATTCAGTTGGTATTGAATGCTACAGATAAAACAAAGGGCGCTTGATGCACCCTTGTGTTTATTTTATTTCTCTTCGTGCAATCCGCATTCGCGTTTCAGGCCGAAGAAACGGGTTTGCTCTTCCGTCATGCCCGGTTCCCACTTCGCCGTGGTCTGCACATCACCGACCGACAGGTAGCCCTGCTCCCACAGCGGATGATATGGCAGATCGTGTTCTTTGAAGTAATAGAACACGTCTTTGTTGGTCCAGTCGATCACCGGCAGGAACTTGAAGATCCCACGCTGCACCGCCAGTACCGGCAAATTGCCACGAGTCGATGACTGTTCACGACGCAAACCGGAGAACCAGGTTTTCACATCCAGTTCTTTCAGCGCGCGCGCCATCGGTTCTACTTTGTTGATCTGATTGTATTTCTCAATCCCTTCCACACCTTGCTCCCACAGTTTGCCGTAACGGGCTTCCTGCCAGGCTGGCGTGATCGGTGCTTGATACACTTTCAGATTCAATTTCAGACGTTCCGTCAGCTGATCGATAAACTGATAAGTTTCCGGAAACAGATAGCCGGTATCGGTCAGCACCACCGGTACATCGGGGCGCACTTTCGTCACCAGATGCAACATGAGGGCTGCCTGAATACCGAAGCTTGAAGAGAGAATGAACTCGCCTTCCAGATGTTCAAATGCCCATTGCACACGCTCTTGTGCGCTGAGCGCCTCCAGCTGCTGATTCACTTCAGCCAGCTGAGCTGTTTGTTCTTCTTTAGAGAGTGCAACCAGTGCACTCAGCGACAAAAGATTATGCGGCATAGAAATCCTTAGCAGAATCAACGACAGGTTTCACGATCTCAGCGCGGATAACGAAATCACCAAAGCCTTCGTTCTCGTTACGCTCTTTCGCCCAACGTCCCAGCAGTGCATCGATCTCTTTTAAGATCTCAGCGGAAGTGATGTTTTCACGATACTGACGCGGAATACGCGTGCCTTCACGGTTACCGCCGATGTAGAAGTTGTAACGATCCATGGCCTTACCCACCAGACCAATTTCCGCCAACATCGCACGACCACAACCGTTCGGGCAACCCGTAACACGGAAGATCACATGATCATCAGCCAAACCGTGTTTCGCCATCACGGCTTCGATTTGTGTAGTGAATGCAGGCAGGAAACGTTCGGCTTCGGCCATCGCTAATGGGCACGTTGGCAGCGCCACACACGCCATCGAGTTTTTACGCTGTTCGGTAATGGCATCGTCAATCAAGCCATGCGCACGGGCGATTTTCTCGATTTTCACTTTATCTTTTTTCGGCACACCCGCGATGATCAGATTCTGGTTTGCGGTCATGCGGAAATCACCTTTGTGAATTTTCGCAATTTCCGCCAAACCGGTTTTCAGCGGTTTGCCAGGGAAATCCAGAATACGGCCATTTTCGATAAACAGCGTCAGATGCTGTTTGCCATCGATACCTTCCACCCAACCGAAACGATCGCCACGGCTGGTAAACACATAAGCGCGACTGGCTTCGAATTTGATACCAGTGCGTTTTTCCACTTCCGCTTTAAACGCATCAACACCGACACGTTCCAGCGTGTATTTGGTTTTGGCATTCAGACGATTTGAACGGTTACCCCAGTCACGTTGTGTCGTCACAACCGCTTCGGCAAATTTCAGTGTGTCTTCTTTGCGGATAAAACCAAAATCGTCCGCTTTACGTGGGAAGGTCTCTTTGTTGCCATGCGTCATGGCCAATCCACCACCCACCAGCACGTTGAAACCAACCAGCTTGCCATCTTCGGCAATCGCTACGAAATTCAGGTCGTTCGCATGCACATCGATATCGTTGTGCGGCGGAATCACCACGGTGGTTTTAAATTTACGCGGCAGATAGGTTGAACCCAAAATTGGTTCTTCATCCGGGCCTAGTTTCTCACCATCCAGCCAGATCTCAGCATAAGCACGGGTTTTCGGCAGCAGATGCTCAGAGATCTTTTTCGCCCACTCGTAGGCTTCCTGATGCAGTTCTGACTCGACCGGATTCGATGTACACAGCACGTTACGGTTCACGTCACCGGCAGTGGCGATAGAATCGATACCGTATTTGTTCAGCGTCTGATGCATCATTTTGATGTTTGGTTTCAGCACACCGTGGAACTGGAAGGTCTGACGAGTGGTCAGACGAATGCTGCCATACATGGTATGGTCGTGCGCAAACGCATCGATGCCTAACCATTGTTCCGGTGTGATGATACCGCCCGGCATACGGGCACGTAACATCACGTTGTGCAGCGGTTCCAGTTTCTGCTGAGCGCGCTCGGCACGAATATCACGGTCGTCTTGCTGATACATACCATGCAAGCGGATCAGCTGGAAATTGTCACCGGTAAAACCGCCGGTCAGCTCATTTTTCAGATCCAGTTCAATCGTACCGCGCAGGAAATTACTTTCCGCTTTCAGACGTTCGTTGTCAGATAATTTTTGCTCGCTCATCAGTAGACATCCCTCTGGTAACGCTTGGCACGACGCAGTTCATTGACATATTCTTCGGCTTCTTCGGCGTTCTTACCACCGTGTTCCACCACGATATTCACCAGTGTTTCATGAACATCTTTCGCCATACGGTTGGCATCACCGCAGACATAGAAATGGGCACCGTCTTGCAACCACTGCCACACTTCTGCGCCTTTGGCCTTTAATTTATCTTGTACGTAAATTTTATTGGCTTGATCACGGCTGAAAGCTAAATCAATTTTAGTCAGTAAACCGCTCTTCACATATTTCTGCCATTCCACCTGATACAGGAAATCTTGGGTGAAATGCGGGTTGCCAAAGAACAACCAGTTTTTACCTTCGGCACCCTGGGCGTCACGTTCCTGAATAAAGGAACGGAATGGCGCGATACCAGTACCCGGCCCCACCATGATTACTGAAGTATCAGGATTGGCAGGCAGACGGAAGTTATCGTTGTGTTCCACAAACACACGCACTTCGCCACCTTCCTGCACACGATCGGCTAGGAATGACGAGGCACCACCAGAGCGCACAGAACCATCTTCCTGCGGATAACGCACTACACCGACGGTCAGGTGTACTTCTTCTTCCACTTCAGACTGTGCAGAAGCGATAGAGTACAAGCGCGGGCTCAGTGCACGTAATAAACCAACCAGCTGTTCAGCAGTCAGTTTAGTCGGGAAGCGTTTTAATACATCGACAATCTGCGCCTTTGCCGCCAGCTTGCGGGTTTCATCTTTGTCAGCCGCTAATTTCTTCAGTTTTTTATCCGAGGAAATTTCAGCCAGACCAGTAATAAAAGCCGCATGCAGACGGGTCAGCTCAAACTGAGTGCTCAGCGCATCACTTAATGCAGCCGCTTTACCTGATACGGTTACCTGTTCATCGCCGGTCAGACTGGTCAGTGCCAGAATTTCAGCGACCACAGCAGCATCATTATCAAACCAAACACCTAATGCATCACCCGGTTGATAGGTGATACCCGAGCCTTCCAGATTGATTTCAAAATGGCGGATGTCTTTCGTTGAATCACGACCAGTAATTTTCTGGTTGGTGCTCAGCGTTGCAACAAAGGGGTTAAATTTGTCATACGCACTGTGGCCTGACGAAACCACCGCAGAACCGCCTACTGTTACCGCAGCGGGTGCTGCAGTTAATGTCGCAGCCAGTTTATCCAGAAAGCTCGATGCCCAAGCATCAGCAGCCGCGCGGTAATCGACATCCAGAATGGCGGCGTCTTGCAGACGAGTCGCTTCGGCTTTCTCGAAGAACGCATCAAAATCTTTCGCAGTCTGGCAGAAGAATTCATAAGAAGAATCGCCCAGACCCAGTACCGCAAATTGCAGACCGAATAGCTTACCAATTTTGCCGCCTTTCAGTTGCGCATGCAGATCAGCAGCCGCTTCTGGCGGCTCACCTTCACCATAGGTACTGGTGACGATCAGAACATGGGTCTCTTTCTTCAGCTGTTTTGGTTTGTAGTCATTCATGGCCACCAGTGACACAGGAATGCCACGCGCTTCGGCTTGGGCTTTCACACTTTCTGCAACGCCTTTAGCATTGCCGGTTTGTGAACCCACCAGAATGGTCAAACTACCAGTTGGTTGTGCAGCCACAGGTGCAACAGTGGCCGTTGAGCCAGCAGAGATAACTGCTCCGCCAGCACCTTGTGCCAAACCAAACAAGAAGCCACTGGCCCAGATCAGTTCGGTCGGAGATAGATTTGCTACGGCTTCCGCCAGTTTAGAAAGATGCGGTCCCGCTATCGGGCCAGCTAAAGATGGAGATTTGTCGCTCATATGCCAATTCCTGCATTAAGAATGCTGTCAGCTTACAAGCAGAATCGGTACTTCACAAAGAATTTATCGAAATTCTTAATATAGAAATGTCATATCTATAGTTAAAATGTGGATATAAAAGACAGAAGAATGAAGAAATCAGCCGATTTCCTAGACACCAAGCCCAACAAGGCTAAAAAACACCCAAAATCTGCATAAAAAAGAGGATGCCATAAATAACATCCCCTCATCTGCTTATCGGTATTATATTTTTTCTATATCGAAAAAATTAATAACGCAGCTCGGCACCTAAGAACCAGTTATCCAGATGTTGATCTAACTGAACACTGTCCTGATTGTAATTCACGCGCAGGTTACGATAGCCAGCGCGAACTTTAAATTTCAATACGTCTTCCGGGAAAACCACATAACTCACACCGATTTTCCAGTCATGCGAATGATCGCCATCCCAATGCGCCACACGTGCATCAGCAAACGCACCTAAATCAGTGCCTGGGATCAGCGTTTCAGCTTCGCCATACAACATAATGGTGTCGTTAGAGTAATCGGTAGTGTGATTCAGCGTGCCATCGTAACGACGGAAGTTCAACCCCGTGTTCAGTGTCAGCGTATCGAGTTCCAATGGAGAGTAATAGAATGCAAAATCATAGGCTCTCAGTTTGTTATCAAAACCGGATGCGGTAGAAGACATATCAGTGGCCTGAAAATTGACATTTGGCACCATCAACAGCGGATGACGGAAATCAACAAATGTTGTCCACATGCTATTGCTGGAAAAATCACGATTCTGGTGTTGTGCAGAACCATCCATGTCTGAATACATGTAGTCCAGACCACCACCGATGCTAAAATCATCGGCTTGTGCAGCGCCAGTAACCAGCGTTGCTGCAGCCAGCAGACTCATACTGTATTTGTTCATGTTGGAGCTCCCATCATTGTTAACAATAGAGGCGGTTACCCGCCCCTGATATTAATTTATTCCGCCGCTGGCAACTGCGCCAGCACTTTGTCCAGACGCGCTAATACGCGCTCTTTGCCAATCAATTGCATCACCGCATCAATCGACGGTGATTGGCCAACGCCAGTTACTGCCACACGCAGCGGCATACCGACTTTGCCCATACCTAAATTCAATTCGGTCGCTGTGTCTTGAATCACCTGATGCAAGGCTTCCGTTTCCCAGCTGTCTAATGCCGCCAGTTTCGTGCGGATCAATGCCAGTGGTTCACGTGCGGCAGCTTTCAGATGTTTCTTAGCTGCAGCTTCGTCAATTGCTTCATACTCTTCATAGAAATAACGGCTCTGCTGCGCCAGTTCACGCAGGGTATGGCAACGTTCCGCCAACATACCGATGATCGCGGTCAGTGCCGGGCCATCTTTATAATCGATACCCAGATCGTTCATCTGCCACTCCAGATGCGAAGCGACATACACCGGGTCCATCGTGCGGATGTAATGGTTGTTCAGCCATTTCAGTTTTTCAGTGTTAAAAGCCGAGGCTGATTTGCTGATATTGTCGAGGCTGAACAGCTTGATCATCTCTTCACGAGAGAAAATTTCCTGGTCGCCATGTGACCAACCCAGACGAACCAGATAGTTCAGCACCGCTTCCGGCAAGTAACCATCATCACGGTATTGCATCACACCCACCGCACCATGACGTTTAGACAGCTTGGCACCGTCATCACCCAGAATCATCGATACATGGGCAAACTCAGGTACTGGCGCACCCAGCGCATGATAGATATTGATCTGACGTGGCGTGTTATTGATATGGTCTTCACCACGCACCACCTGGGTGATTTGCATATCCCAGTCGTCCACTACCACACAGAAGTTGTAAGTTGGCACACCGTCAGTACGGCGAATGATCAAATCATCCAGCTCGGTGTTTGCAAATTCGATACGGCCACGTACGTGGTCATCAAACGCCACCACACCTTCCTGTGGGTTACGGAAACGCACGACATAGGGTTCATCGTCAGCGTGATGCTCATGGCTGTCACGGCAACGACCGTCGTAACGCGGTTTTTCACCGTTCGCCATTTGCGCTTCACGCAAAGTTTCCAGACGTTCTTTCGAGCAGTAGCATTTGTACGCTTTACCTTCCGCCAGCAATTGATCAATCAGCTGGTTATAGCGGTCAAAACGTTTGGTCTGGTAATAAGGGCCTTCATCCCAGTCAAAACCTAACCATGTCATGCCTTCCATAATTGCATCAATGGCTGCCTGAGTAGAGCGTTCAGTGTCGGTATCTTCGATACGCAGAACAAACTCGCCACCCTGACTTTTAGCGTATAACCAGGAGTAGAGTGCTGTACGGGCACCACCAATGTGCAATAAGCCGGTCGGGCTCGGCGCAAAACGGGTTTTGACTTTCATGGGCTTCCTTGTGACTGGAATTATTTCAGGACTTTCGGATAGATCACATTCTAACACTCGCCTGCGCAGAGAAAAACCATCACCCGCAACTGAACTCACACCAGAGCAGAATAATTACAGCTACACTCAGCAAGGCAGATATCTCAATGAGTTAATGAACACCAATGATTTAACCTTATCGACGAACAGAGAACACCACATGGAATTTCCAATCCAATTCTGGCACCCAAGTGATGAGCAAGCGCTGCTGCTCATGGATGAGTACAATCTGTGGTTGGTTTTGTTATCCATTCTGGTGGTTATCTTTGCCGCGTTTATGGCTTTTTTTATTGTGGGTCAAGCGCAACGCGCACATCAAAACATCACCCAAAGAACCATGTTACTGGCTGGCGGATTTGGTTTAGGCGGCGGCATCTGGGCTATGCATTTTATCGGCATGCTCGCCTGCCCTCTGCACACCTATGTGAGTTACGACCTCACTCTGACGCTGATTTCGTTAACTCCCAGCATCGCTGCATCCTGGTTGGCTTTATCATTATTGATTAATCATCCAAACTCCTATTTCCGGCTATTTGAAGGGGGGCTCATTTTAGGCAGTGGCATCGCCATCATGCATCTAACCGGCATCAGTGCAATGCAGCTGGATGCTGCCTTTCGTTATGATGCAACCTTATTTAGCATCTCTTTACTCATAGGCATCGTGTTCTCAACCCTCGCACTCTGGGTTTATTTCCATCAGACACAATTGCGTAAAACATTTGGGAATACGGCACATATGTTACTCAGCAGCATCTTGATTGGTGTAGCGACGGCTGGCATGCATTACAGCAACATGGCCGCATTACGTCTGGTCGCCATGCCACATAAGGACATACCGCTGGAAAATATGCCACCGGCTTACCTCAGCATCATGATTGCGCTGATCACCTTGATTGTTATTTTGCTGATTGTGGCCACCAGCGGCTTGATGCGTTACCGCGATATGCTGGATCACCTGCGCATCAATGAAACCCGCTTTCGTTCCGTGATTGATACCGCCGTTACTGGCATTGTGATCACCGATATGCGTGGGCATATCCAGCAATTTAACCGCGCCGCAGAAGAGATCTTCGGTTGGTCAGCTGATGAAATTATAGGTAAGAATGTCAACCGCTTAACACTGATGCCAGTGCAGCTCAGCCGCATGGTTTATATGCTGCATCATGACGAACCATTACGAGCTGATCGAACTTGGGTCATTCAGGGGATTCGTAAATCCGGCCAAACCTTTCCCCTGCAGCTATCGGTCGGACACATGCACATTCCGGGCGAAGAGTTATTTGTCGGCTTTGTCGAAGACATCAGTAAACGCCATCAGGTAGAAATTGCACTGCGGGATAACGAACAGCAATTTCGTTCGCTGATCTCAAATATGCCCGGCGTTTCTTATCGTGCTCTGCCGGAAGACAACCGCCCATTGGTGTTTGTCAGTGATGCGGTTATTGAATTGACCGGCTATCCCTCTTTTGATTTTATCAATAAACGTCAAGAGCTGAATTTTAACTCATTGATCCACCCAGATGACTGGGATCGGGTGCAAGAAGCCATCGCCGATGGTGTGTGGGCTCGTCAGCCTTATACCGTGGAATATCGCTTACGTAACCGCGATGGTGAATACCACTGGGTATGGGAACACGGGAGCAGCGTCTTTGATGATCGCGGCCAGCTGGTATGGTTAGACGGAGTGATCTTTGATATTTCCGAACGTCACGCGATGGAGCAAGCACTGGTAGAAGCCAAAAACCGCGCTGAACAAGCGGCGGCTGCCAAAACCGCCTTCCTAGCCAATATGAGTCATGAGATCCGCACACCGATGAATGCCATCATCGGTTTCACCGATGTCGTACTGGCCTCAGACCTACAACCACAACAGCGGCAGCATTTAGAAACGATCCGCCAATCAGCCAAATCACTGCTGCGGCTTTTGAATGACATACTCGATACCGCCAAAATGGAGCGTGGCAGCATCGAACTGGAAGAGATCGATTTTTCACTTTCTGAGCTGCTACAAGAATTAACGCAGTCATTAGAGATTGGAGCCCGCAATAAAGGGCTGCAACTCATCTTACAACAATCCCCTGACTTACCGCCTTATCTGAAAGGTGATCCACTGCGGTTACGACAAGTGCTGACCAATTTGATTGGTAATGCCATCAAATTCACCGAACATGGCCAAGTCGTGTTATCCATTACCCGAGAGCAAGATCAGCTGCATTTCAATATTCAGGATACCGGGATCGGGATCTCCAGTGAGCGGCAGGAACGAATATTTGAGCCTTTCACGCAGGCCGATGCGTCCGTCACCCGGCGTTATGGTGGCACCGGGCTTGGTACAACGATCTGCAAACAATTAGTTGAACTGATGGGCGGCAAGATCTGGCTGGATAGCCGAGTCGGTGTCGGCACTCATTTCCATGTACTGCTGCCTATTGTCATCGGCGAAGCCCCTGCGACATTAACTCAGCAAACGGCCCTCACCTTACCAGTACTCAATATTTTGGTCGCCGATGATGTGCAGCAAAATCTGGATCTGCTGGCGTTAATTTTGCGCGACCGCGGGCATAAAATCACACTGGCACACGACGGTCTCGAAGCCGTTGAGCTGGCACGAGAGCGGCCATTTGATCTGATCTTGATGGATGTACAAATGCCGGTCATGGATGGGCTCACTGCGACACGTCAGATCCGCAAATATGAGCAGGAAAAACACCAGCCCCCCATTCCGGTGATTGCGCTAACCGCCAGTGTGTTTCAGGATGCTCGTTTTGCAGCCCGAGATGCGGGGATGGACGGATTTGCCTCAAAACCTATCGACATCGAAAAATTACAGCTGGAGATAGCCCGCGTTTTGGGATTGGAACTTAGCCCATTGGCGCTGCAATCGAGCTCATCAACATCATCACAAGCGACGGATGAGACACCGTTGATCCCCGGCTTACATTATCGGCAAGGTTTAAAATTATGGGGGCAACCCCAAGCTTATCGGCAGGCATTACTGCGATTTGCTAATGAATATCAGATATCACTGAGCCAATTACAACAAACATTCGCCAATGCTGAACAAGGGCGCTATTACGCACATAAACTGAAAGGCGTTTGTAATAATCTGGCTTTAAAACAATTAGCTGCTTTAGCACAAAAATTGGAAAGTTACTGTTTACTGCGTGAAGAAATAGCACCGGCACTATTAGAACGACTCGCCGAAGGGCTCAATAAAACCTCACAAGCCTTACAAATCTGGGGACAAAATAAATCCATTGATGTGAGCAATAACGAAGACAGCAACGAATCTCCGTTAGATATCAGCGCATTATTAAAAGCTGCACTAGAGTTAAAACAAGCACTGAAACATGGTGAATTAAATGACGAAGCACTGCAACTTTTAGCCAAACAGCTACCGCAAAAAGAGTTGCATCCGGATTGGATAACCTTGCGTAACGCATTAGATAGTTTCGAATTTGATGAAGCATTACAGGCATTGGAACATTTGTATCAGCCATACCAGACCAAAGAGGTCAACGCATGATGATCGATACTCGACCCGTTTTATTACTGGTAGATGATGAACCACTCAACCTGCAGGTCTTGCGTCAAATATTGCAGGAAGAATACCGCTTATTGTTCGCCAAAGATGGTTTGAAAGCGCTGGAGTTAGCGACCAAAGAGCAACCCGCGTTGATATTGCTCGATGTAATGATGCCTTATCTCAGCGGCCACGATGTCTGCCGCCGGCTGAAACAAAACCCGCTCACGATGAACATTCCTGTCATTTTTGTCACCGCATTAGCGGAAGATGTCGATGAAGCACAGGGCTTTGACGCGGGAGCTGTTGACTACATCACTAAACCGGTCAGCCCGTTAGTTGTCCGCGCCCGTATCAGAACCCATCTGGCATTAGTCAGCATCAATGAATTAAAAGAAACTCGCCTGCAGATCGTGCAACGTCTGGGGATGGCAGCAGAATACAAAGATAATGAAACCGGGCGCCACGTCATACGCATGAGTCACTATTCACGCATCATTGCATTGGCAGCTGGCTTTTCTCAAGCCTATGCCGACGATGTGTTGAACGCAGCACCAATGCATGACATTGGGAAAATTGGCGTACCAGACAGTGTGCTGAAAAAACCAGGCAAATTTACCGAGGAAGAGTGGGTGATCATGCGAAAACACCCCGAAATTGGGGCTGAAATTATCGGCCACCACTCCTCTGGATTACTGCGCATGGCGCACTTGATGGCCTTAACGCATCATGAAAAATGGAACGGTACCGGTTACCCCTATCAACTGGAAGGTGAAGATATCCCCATTGAAGGGCGAATTGTAGCCGTCGCCGATGTTTTCGATGCCCTGACCACCGCCCGTCCCTATAAAAAAGCCTGGACAGTCAGTGACGCCGTGAGCTACCTGAAACAGGAAGCTGGACAGCATTTTGACCCAGCATTGATCCCATTATTTCTGGAGCGTCTGCCTGAAATTATTGAAATAAAAGAACGCTGGCCGGAAAAAATCGACTAGTCGACTTGCTTAGTGGTTATCGTACCGCCCCAGAGGAAATCTTTTGGGAATTTTGACATGAAAAAACGTTGGAAAGTGCGAATAAGTCCCTAATGTGAGATCGTTGAACTATTCAAGTGACCCCGTTAGAAAACTGATTACACGGTCAGGAATAATTTGTTTTAGCGGATGCGAGTTATCAAGGCGCAGAGAAATGTGATGCCTTGAAAGAGGTTGATATTGACTGGTTGATAACCAAACGTCCCGGTAATGTCAGAACCTTAAAACAACACCCACGCCAGAATAAAATAGCAATTCATATTAATTTTTGACAACTGAAAGAGCCGGTCTTTTTTTAGTCTGCGGTTCAGGCTGTTCAATTGGCTTATCTTCGTTGATAAGATATTGAAAGGTTGAGCGTCAACCAGCTCTTTACCGTTTAACCCATTGAGGCCGATCAATTGATCTGTACAGAATGAAATTCGTGTAACTACGTTCTGAATTCTGCACTCAAAGTTGATCACATTGTCACTATGAATAAAATACTTCATCGCAGCCGGCGTCAGAGACAGAGTCACAAACCACAGATTGTCATCTTTGTGAACATGCGGCACTAACGAAGCTGGGATCCATGGGCTGAGTTTCAGTTCACCGTTACTGTCAATGCAGGATGCCAGAACAACAGCATGAATGCTTTTTACCTCATCATTCAGGTACATATCTTCATATACAATATCAAATACGGCTGAATTGATTTTGGCGCATCTGCGAATTTGATGGTTAATATTGCTCATAACGTCCTCTACGTGTACCGGGTCATACAATTACAGTGTAATTTATCACAATCACCATCTGGCTAGCTTTGATCGGTATTCATCTGTTGGCATTATTTGAGGAATGGTAATTTGGCGGGGGTTGTTTTTTGCGAAAATGATTATCAAATCACCATACCACTCCATGATTCGCTTCGAAAGATCAATAGATCTCTGGTTTTTTGTATTAAAAATCAGGGGATTAAGCAAAGATACGTATGAAGGCAAGATTGGAGCGGGCAGCGGGAATCGAACCCGCATCATCAGCTTGGAAGGCTGAGGTAATAGCCATTATACGATGCCCGCAAGGCATACCGGTCAGAATGAAAACACTGTAACATCAGACTGTTACAGACCGGCTGATAAGACGGCCGCTAATTTATCAGAGTCAGCTTTAAAGAACAACTTTTGTTTTTTCTAAGGTTGGTTCATAAACAACCAATTGATTTCGCCCTTGTGCTTTAGCCTGATACATAGCTAAATCCGCTTTGCGAATGCTGTCATCGATCGCTTCCGGCTCTAAACACAGGTAACAGCCAATACTCGCGGTTAAATTCTGAGTCCATTCTGCCGGCATCTGTAATTGGCGAATGCCTTGCAATATTTTTTGGGCCACCGATAACATCGACTCTTTGGATGAATCCGGCAACACGACTAAAAACTCTTCACCACCCCAACGGGCACAGCAATCATAACCACGTAAGTTACGCTGTAATTCGGCAGCCAGTTCCATCAAAATGCGATCGCCGGTCTGATGGCCAAAACTGTCATTGATCTGTTTGAAATAGTCGAGATCTAACAGCAGCAAGGCAAACGGCTGCTGTTCCCGAAATAAATAAGAAGCTACCGCATTAATGCGCTGATAAGCTCCTGTCCGGTTTAACAAACCGGTCAGCGCATCGCTGCTCGCTTTCTGTTCCAGCTTTTGATTCAGCTCCATGATCTGCGACTGCATCATATCGCCAATACGGGCAACCTTATTCAGGCGCCGCTCAAGACGATGGTATTGCTGTGTTAAATGCTGTAATTCCGCAAATAACGGGTGTTCACCATACTGCTCTGCCAATGCAGACAAACGCATCTGCATTTCATGTTCGTCGGTATGATTACTCACAAGCAACCGCCTCAATCAAAAATGGGAAAGTCAGGTCTTCACTGAATTCTTCCGCAGTGTCCTGTGCTCTCGAGTTACCCTGATGATAACGCCAAATCACTTCTACAGTCTGGCCGTTCTCATGCGCATCTTCCAGCAGATCGAAGATATCCATTAAACATTTAATACTGCCGGTGTTGAGATAAGGCATTTCTAACTGCAGTGTCACTTTGCCTGCTGCCGTATTCAAATACTCTTTTACCCAATGGATGATCGGATGATAAAACTCAAAGGTGTTTTCCGGGTAACTTTCACCCGTCATTTGCAGCACGCCCGTCTCTGCATTAAAACTGACGGCTGGAGATGACGTGGTTGCCGAAATAAATAAATGATCCATCAAAAAAGCCTCACACTACTGCCTGCAAAGTGAAAAACGCAGTCTTATCATTGATAGGTTGAACCTGATATTCCAGCGGCTGGCTGGTCTTCCTTGCCATATCAATGAGCCCTAACCCTGCTCCACTGGCTTCATCAGTCAGTGGTTTGCGGCGTTGCTCTTTATACAGCGCTTTGAGTCCGGCAGCATCCAATGTTCGCAGTTGCTCGATTTTGGCAACCAGTGGTGATACATCCGCC
Source organism: uncultured Tolumonas sp. (assembly GCF_963676665.1). Lineage (NCBI taxonomy): Bacteria > Pseudomonadati > Pseudomonadota > Gammaproteobacteria > Aeromonadales > Aeromonadaceae > Tolumonas > uncultured Tolumonas sp. The sequence continues at coordinate 79,293 of NZ_OY781371.1, read as the reverse complement.
AGATCGATCACGTTGCCCGACACCACGACGTATTGTTCACCCTGCCGACCAATGGTCAGCGTGATGGTATTGTACAGCGCCGGCGTTTCCGCCGATTGCTTCTTGCGCGCATAATTACGCACGTTTTGTGTCTGTTCGATATAAACCGAAAAGATATCCATCATTTTTTCGGTGCCCGGCGTTTCATTTTCCAGATAACGACGCACCGCCATACCCAGCTCTTCAATGATACTGTGCGTCAACGGACCATTAAAACAGATCTGAATATTCGCTTCTTCAAACTGACGATGTAACGACCATAGATTAATCTGCTGCATCTAAACGCTCCCTCGCAATAACGGTGAAATAGCGAAACCAAATACAGTAATATCATCTCGTTGTGGGAAGTCTCCCTGATAACGAGCCAACTCTTCGACTAACTTAACTTGTTGTTCGGTCAACGATAATGACTGCCATTGCAACAACAGTTGCTGGAAACGCTGACGGCCAAAACCATAACCATTCGGTTCACCGGATTGATCTAACAAGCCGTCACTAACCAGATAACAACGGCTGTCTGCGCTCAATGGTAATCGATAAGTGCTGATCGGTTTATCGCGACGGGTACGGCGTTTATAACCCAACCCTCTATGGGCGGAAGACAATCGCTGCACTTCACCGGCACCCGACAGATAGAGGTCAACACCACAACCAGCATATTCGACCTCCGCTGCCGACAGACGACACAAGCCGATATCGAGGCCATAATCCAGCCCAACAGAATCGGGGCTGTGCTGTAACGTCAGCCGTAGTTGTTCATCAATCGACAGCAGTAAATCTGATAACGGTTTATCGCGTGAACCGGTCAACACTTGGCGGATCACCGCATTCGCCGTCATGCTCATAAAAGCACCGGGAATACCATGGCCGGTACAATCGACGACACCGATATAACAACCATCATCATCAGGTTGCAGAAAATAAAAATCGCCGCCGACCACATCACGTGGCAGCCAGATCACCATGTGTTCTGCCAGATAACGACTCAGCAAATCATAACGCGGCAAAATGGCACTTTGGATCATACGGGCATAACGGATCGAATCCAGGATCTGTTTGTTTTTCTGTTCCAGTTGCATATTCGCGCTGTGTAACTCTTCGGTTCGTTGCTGCACCCGCTCTTCCAGCAAGCTGGTGTTGTCGCGAATAGTCTCTGCCATGCGATTAAACCCGACAGCTAACCGGCCAATTTCATCATTCCGTTTATCCGTTAAGCGTGCCGAATAGTTACCAGCAGCCACCTGACGCGCAGCACCATCCAGCGGATCCAACCGTTTCAATACCAGCGCCTGCAAGATCCAGGTAACAATCAACAAACACACAACCAGCGCTAACACCAAAACCAGTATTAACGACGAAAATATCTGCCCGCCAATCAGTTTATCCAGATCCATCACGGTGACGTTCAGCCAGTGCATTTCCGGCAAATAGGCTAGTCCGACCAGTTGCACATGCCCGTCTAAGGTCAAAAACAGGGTTTTAACTTGCTCAGGCGCCGCCTGCAGTTCAGTAATGGCGGTTTGCAACGCCACACGATCTTGCGGTACAGCAAGCAGATTAAATAAGGTAAAGCGCACCTTGGCATCTTTCGCCTGACTATTAAAATCAATGTATTCCCGATTGGGGTGCGCCTGAATCGCGGCACTGTCATCGATTAAAATGTTGGTAACGCCGTCATGCCCGTTCTTAATAAACTCATGCACAAACGCCGTGAGATCCATGCCCGTACCGGCCATACCCAGATAGCGGCCATCCTTGGTACGGATCTGCGTATTGATCCAGACTTTAGTCTCATCCAGCGCCACATCGTGGTCAACATTGAGGGAATACGGTTCATCATGCGTACGGGAAACAAAATACCACTTGTCTTGCGGAATTTGTGGTTCTAACGTGAACCGCAGCTCTTTACCGCTGTATTGTTTTTGATGATCGTTGTAGTAATAGTGACGGGAGCTATCAATGACATAGAAAAAACTACCGTCTTGAAAAGATTGACGGAAACTTTCCAGCTCCTGCAAAGCCTGCGCTTTTAAGGTAACGTCTGATTCATTTCGCGCCCATGCCTGCAACACCGGCGAATCAGACAATTTCCGCGATAACGCGATTTCTTTCAGTATTGGCGCACGGATCCGAGCTTGTTCATACAGCACCTGTTTCTCAGCAAAACGCACCCCCAGCGTGCGCGTGATACTGCTACTGACGCTATTAAACGCCAGCAAGGTCAATGCAATAGTGACGATATACGCCATCGCCATCAGCAACACAAACTTGCCCCGTAAACTACCCAGCAGTAATGGCATCCTTTCCTCGCCGATTAGTAGTTAGTCAATTTTATCTGCAACAGATTAGCAACGTTTTGTTAATACAGAAATAATATTTACCATTTCTGAAACAAGATACATCAGGTTCATGAAAAATGAATGGCAGAGATAAATCAGGGGATTTAAGAAATTTGGAGCGGGCGATGGGAATCGAACCCACGCTATCTGCTTGGGAAGCAGAAGTTCTGCCATTGAACTACGCCCGCTATTTGCGGGTAAGCAGATTAGCGCAGATTAAAGCATTTAACAATCCTAACCCCTTAACATATTTCGTTTTTTGTTGATCACGTTACATTGCGTTAAGCGGATTCATGCAGGTTCTGAGCAGAGCCTAGCAAGAGATTTCGTGTCACGAGCGTGTCACGGAAATGGAGGGGTTATGGTAAGCGTGGTGATAACAACAAAATGGTTAGATGCTCAACTCGGCAAACATCGAGAAAAGATGCTCGATGTATCAGATAAAGCGAGTGGTCTATGGGTAAGAATTTCGAATAAAGGGAAGATCGTTTTCCACTATCGTTATCGATTCGCGCTGAGGAACGCTCGCATTGATCTTGGTGAATATCCAGTAATGAATTTGAAAGAGGCTCGCGATGACCTTCTCAAATGGAGGTCAGTGCTAGCTAATGGCGATGACCCACGAACAGTGCGTCAGCTCGATAAGACTGCTCGTCTTGCCCCGGTGACTAATGAACTGGTTATTCGTGAATGGTTTGATCGCTATCTGGTTAAGCGGCGGAAAAGAACCAAAGATATAATCAATCGATTTGAGTTACACATATTTCCAGCTATTGGAATGCTACCAGCTGAACAGACCGAACGTCGGCATTGGTTACAGATATTCGATCGTCTAGTCGATGATGGCAAACATGGCATGGTCGATAAGCTTTTGGCTGATTCCAAACAGGCGCTCGCGTTCGCAGAGAACCGCCAGACAATAACAAAAAACAGCCTGGCTACGCTTAATCTGCGTGATCTTGGCGTTGTTCGTGCGCAGGGAGAGAGAACTCTGAATAATGCCGAACTTGCTCTAGTCTGGGGGAAAATAGCAGAAAGTGGTTTATGTCTGTTGATTTGCGTTTAAAACTGACCCACTAAACCCACATATTTGCGTCGAAATTTGACCCACGTAAACAGACTATCCTGCTTATTTTATGAGCGGGAGTTAGGAGTGATTAACGTGGCCATTTTGAGCAAGATCAGACGTTGGTATTTCCGCGATAAACTCTCGATCCGGGAGATCGCCCGCCGTACCGGATTTTCCCGCAATACAGTTCGCCGTTATCTCAGAACTGAGATTGCTGAACCCCTTTATCCTCAACGGCAAACACCCAGTAAACTCGATGCTTTTACCGATAAACTGACGCAGTGGTTAACCGATGCAGCCAGAACCTCTCGTAAACAACGCCGCTCCGTCAAACAGATGCACGCTGATTTATGTACCCTCGGTTTTGATGGCTCCTATGATCGCGTAGCGGTATTTGCCCGCGAGTGGCGTCGTCGGCAATTAGAATCCACTCACGGTGCTAGCAAGCACACCTATATCCCTTTGCAGTTTTCGCCCGGCGAAGCATTTCAATTTGATTGGAGCGAGGATTGGGCGGTAATTGCGGGTGAACGCGTCAAGCTGCAAGTTGCTCATTGTAAATTGAGTTACAGCCGTGCTTTCTTCGTTCGCGCTTATCCGCTGCAAACCCATGAGATGCTGTTTGATGCGCATTACCATGCCTTTACGGCATGGGGTGGTATTCCACAACGGGGCATCTACGACAATATGAAGACCGCCGTAGATAAGGTAAAACAGGGTAAGCAGCGCGATGTGAATGCCCGGTTTGCGGCCATGGTTAGTCACTATTTGTTTGATGCTGAGTTTTGTAATCCAGCCGCCGGTTGGGAAAAGGGTCAGATCGAGAAGAATGTACAGGATGCCCGGCGACGATTGTGGCAAAAAGTGCCTGAGATGCCGTCACTGACGGCATTGAACGATTGGTTGGCTGCACGTTGTGTCGCGCTCTGGCATGAATCAACCCATCCTACTGAAGCCAGAACAATCCAGGCCGCACTGGATGATGAACGTCCCTTCCTGATGCCAGTTGGCCAGCCTTTTGATGGATTCGTCGAGCAAACAAAGCGGATCTCTCCCACGAGTTTGCTGACCTTTGAACGCACGCGTTACAGCGTGCCCTCGTCATTTGCCAACCGCCCGGTGAGTTTGCACATTTATCATGACCGTCTCGAGGTGATTGCAGAAGGCGGCATTATCGCGGTCCATCAACGGTTGTTTAATCGCAAACATGAACACCCACTCATCATCTACGACTGGCGACATTATCTCTCTGTATTACAGCGAAAGCCGGGGGCATTGCGTAACGGTGCGCCGTTTGTCGAATTGCCTCAAGCCTTCCGGACATTGCAATCCATTCTACTCAAGCGCATAGGAGGTGATCGGGAGATGGTGGACATTTTAGCGCTGGTATTGCTGCACGATGAACAGGATGTATTGACGGCAGTTGAATTAGCGTTGGAGACGGGCGCACCCTCGAAGCAAATTGTCCTCAATATTTTGAGTCGATTACTGGATAAAACACCGCTGGCACCGATAGATGTCCCACCCGAGCTGACACTGAAGATCGAGCCGTTGGCTAACGTGACCCGCTATGACAATCTGAGACTGCAAGGAGATCATCATGCTCACTAATGCCATGCTCCCCGTACTTAAATCACTGAAGTTATATGGCATGGCTCACGCGCTGGCAGATCTTGCGGAACAAGACTCACCGGCATTTCAGGCCAGCATCACGGTATTAGATCATTTATTGAAAGCAGAACTGGCAGAGCGAGAAGTTCGCTCGGTGGCCTATCAATTAAAAGCCGCTAAGTTTCCTGCCTATCGAGATGTGAATGGTTTTAACTTTACTGAGAGCATGGCTAATGAGGCGCTTATCCGGCAACTATGCCAAGGTGACTTTATGGATAATGCACAAAATGTGGTTTTAGTGGGCGGCCCGGGAACCGGTAAAACCCATCTTGCTACCGCCATCGGGATACAGGCCATTGAACAGTTTCACCGACGCGTTCGATTCTTTTCGACCATTGAATTGGTGAATGCGCTGGAGAAAGAAAAACAGCAAGGCAAAGCAGGACAAATCGCGGCCAGATTGATGCACACCGACTTAGTTGTACTGGATGAAATGGGTTACTTACCCTTTAGTCAAACGGGTGGCGCCTTACTCTTTCACTTGATGAGTAAACTATACGAATGTACCAGCATGATCATCACGACCAATCTGAATTTTGCGGAATGGTCGAATGTATTTGGTGATGCGAAGATGACAACAGCCCTGTTAGATCGGGTGACACACCATTGCCATATTGTTGAAACTGGGAATGACAGCTATCGTTTTAAAGAAAGTTCAACCAAGGGGAAAAAGGAGAAAAAGACACCGGTTTATCCACAACCCAAACCCGTAAAATAGTGAATTAGGGTGGGTCAAAATTCAACGCAAAAAGTGGGTCAGTTTTAAGCGCAAATCAACAGCATCGTATTGTTCTGTATAAGCGACTAGCTGAAATTGCTGGTGAATACCTGAAGAAAGGTTCGAAAGTCTATCTGGAAGGCCGACTCAGAACCCGCGAATGGCCGGATCAACAAGGCGTGAAGCACTACACCACAGAGATTATTGCCAATGAACTGCAAATGCTCGATGGCAAACCAGCTGGCGGCTGGGGCCAACCATCAGGCCCGGCAAACAATAGCACTCCACCAGCACAGAACGGTGGTTATAACTACGCAGCTGAACGACAACAACCAATGTCTAACGAACCACCAATGGATTTCGATGATGACATCCCATTTGCTCGATTAGGCCTGCAGTATCCAATGCTTATGCATGTGTCGTGAGGAACCTATGAACGAACGAATCAGAACCGTAGTGATCGACGTCCCAACTGTCGGCTTTATAGCAAAGAAGAACGTTTGCCGGATCATCGGTTGCTCAGAACGCACCCTTCCTGAATGGAAGAAGCAAGGCATCTTCACTCTGGAACCAGTTATATCCGGCCCAGGTAAACCATCTATGTATTCAGCATCCCAACTGCGTGCATGGATAGAAGAACGGGAACTGAACCCTATCAACTTACCGATCGATAACTTAACTAAAAATAAATATATAAATAATGAGGAATAACCGTTGTTAACATAAGTAAGTAACTGAAGCCGTAAAAAAGCTTCAGTTACTACGTTAAAATTGATATCACAACTATATTGTCAAAACAATTAAGGTGTTGAACCTGACTGTATATGAGGCTCATCATCATTAATACTTATATATTCAACACGCCATTGATCAACCTTCATCAAATCTGAAAGTGTCATTTGCTGTGAAGATATTGCTTGGCATTCTTCAAGCGCTATCTCTGTAGCCTCATGAGGCATGCCATATACCGAGTGAAAAAAATCTTTTATTTCTTTAGATAGAGCTTCTGATTTCGTTTTAGCATCAAATCCCCACTTCTGGATATCGTAAACAATAGATATAGATAAATAATATGGTTCATTAGTTTCTAGCTCAGAATTTCTTTCTTCGCCCAAATCAAAGAAAATTCCAACTATATATTTACTTACTGGAGAAATTTTATCAGCAATTATCCACTCTAAACTTCTATCTTTTTTCCCAATTCTTTGGGTCTTCTTTAATCTACTTTCAAAAGCATTAGGATATGCAGGACGACCATACCTTGCTGCAAGCCATTGTTTTAATGATCTTTTTTCACTTAAAGAAATAGAAAGCGATTGGTTTGGATTTAATGCTATTGATGAGAATAGTTCCTTATCAATGCTATATTTATTTTTTATCTCTAATTCTATGCATTCTGAAGCTCCCCCATCAACTTCATAGTTGATGTGAATTGTTCTTTGATGTTTAGCTCCTTCATACATAGAGTTAGATTTTGTTACCACATGCCCTTTGATCACCTCAACTATAGTTTCTTTATCGCTGGGAATATCACAGTCATGACTTATAACAACAATTCTTTCATTTTTTGATTCTTCAGTAACTAATCCGAGTTGATGAGCATGCTCAAACTCTAGAATTGATCCCTGTCGCCATAACGTATTTCTATCCAACATCGATAAACCTTACTTAATCATGTGACGTAGAGCCAGGTATAGAAATTGATGATTTCCAGTCGTCACTTGTAGGCGCTTTTGATGATGATAAGCCAGATCTATCATAGGCATGCTTCATTAATTTTGATTCATTAACCAATACTAATGCCTCATCAATCCATTGATCATTGTTTTTTATATGATCAATTAATGACTTTCCAGAAAAAGCCTTAATTTTTATAAGATATCCAGGATTGTCGACATCTTCTTTACTAAAAAAGTCAGCTAGATGGCTAAAACGTCTGATAAGTTCAACGCTAGTTTCTTCTGGGTTTGCATCAACAGACATCCATTTATAAATTGTTGGTCTTGATACACCAAAATATGAGCTTAATTCAGAAACATTTAAATTGAACTTTGATTTAATATTCTCTAAATGCTCCCATGGCGTTCTCACATCAATACTAAAAGGAGAAACCACCGTTCCTGTCTGCTGGTATGTTTTGTTTACGGAGTATGACTTAGGTCCATTACTAGGCATCACTAATGAACTACCAGTCCCAAATAAAGTCATAGCAATCGCAACCGCAACCGCAACTCCAGTAGCGGAGCTCTTCATCCCTATAATAATTTTTGTCTGTGGTGCATCATATGCAGCTAATGATGTATTTTTATTAGTCATATATCATTACCTTTTTATTTATAACCACGCATGTTTTGCTTTATCTGTAATAATCGCATCAAAAACAGCTCTTACTCCAGTATGAAGTGAGTTCAACTGCTCTTCTAATTTTGGTAAGTCTAATCCCATTGACCCTTCTACAAAATGATCTGTATCTATCACAGCATGAGAAACCGGTTCTGTAGTTTTAAACTTTTCCATCATGACCAAACCACTAGGTATTAAATCAGGAGGGAAAACAAGCAGTGACTCTTGTCTGTAAATTCTTGATATCAATGTTCCATGCTGAACTAAAGGCGATGTTTCTGTTTCATAAACACTTTCACTTAATGAATATTTACGGCTAGAGTTAAAGTCTATTCCATGTAAACCATCTTTTAAGTAATCATCAACCGACTCTGATTCATTAGGCAATACCGCATCTAAATATCGCATACCCATTCTATTTATATGTGCAAGAGTCACGATTGAATGTACGGTTTTTAGTGCCTCAAGCAAAGATTCTAAAAACTCATGACTGGTTTCATAGTGAGTAGTATGGAAAGCAAGAGTCGCGGTAGTTAAAATTATTCCAGCAGTTCTATCTTCTTTAGTAAAAAACCAAGTCATATGCTGAGCTTGGGTAGGGGCCTGATTTGGAGATAACAACTGAAGCTGTATTGATGTCTGTGCCTCAAATAATGTATAGCCTTTAATACGCAACAGATCTTGTATCTCATCAACATACTTTGACATAGCTGCTATAGGGTTAAATTGAACCTGAGCTAATGCATAGTAGACTGGAGGATTAGCCATCTTTGATCCCATATTATTCCCTTGGTTATATAAGTAATAGTTAGACACTCTATGATTAGAGTTTACACCTCAATTTACACTTTTTGTTCTTTTTCTGTTGTTAATTTTATTAAATTTGGAAAAAATTTAAGCAACTTACAGTCTGTTTTTTGATTGGATATGCCAACGCAATCCATTCGGAATCTATAATTACAATTGGTTAAGCGGATTTCGGCGGTTGTTTGCATAGCCTAGCAGCTGCCAGCGTGTCACAAACGTGTCACAGAAATGGGAAATGAAGGTTTTTAGGTTTGGATAGCAGGAAAAAAGCGCTTACTAATCAGAATGTTCAATACAATCGGCGAGTTAAAACACTGATTCTGCCATTGAACTACGCCCGCTCGGGCTGGATGTGCAGAGTAACCAAACCAATCTTTTTTGGCAACGACTACTGACAACTTCTGACAATATGATCAAATGGTTGAATGATTTTTAGACTATTCTCTCATGCAACCGCTCATAAAAACTTTACCTGATAGCGGATGACCCAAGGTTGCGCTTCGGGTAATATAGCGCCCCTTTTTCAGGTCGGCGCGTCCGGCCTTCGCTTAAGCTGCGTAGCAGTTGCTTTCGAATACTTATTTTTTGATACCTGTGGAGTTGTAGATGTCCTTTGCACTAGGCCAACGCTGGATCAGTGATACCGAAACTGATCTTGGATTAGGTACCGTGGTAGCAATAGAGGGTCGCATGATCACCCTATTGTTCCCCGCTAATGGCGAACAGCGTTTGTATGCCCGCGAAAGTGCGCCCGTCACTCGTGTCCGTTTTAATGAAGGCGACCGCATAACCAGCCATGAAGAGTGGCAGTTGGATGTACGTGCCGTCGAAGAAACCGATGGCCTGCTGACCTATCATGGCACCCGGGTGGACGATGGTGCAGAAGTCGCACTGCGTGAAGTGATGCTGAATAACTTCATCAAATTTAATAAACCGCAAGACCGTCTGTTTGCCGGCCAGATCGACCGTCATTCCCGTTTTGCGCTGCGTTATGAAGCACTGACCCACCAGCATGCCCGTCGTCGGAATCCAACGCGTGGTTTGGCCAGTGGCCGTGTTAGCCTGATCCCGCATCAGTTGCATATCGCCCGTGAAGTCGGTCATCGTCATGCGCCACGCGTGTTACTGGCCGACGAAGTGGGTTTGGGTAAAACCATTGAAGCCGGCATGATCATCCACCAGCAACTGCTGTCGGGTCGTGCGAAACGTGTTTTGATCTTGGTGCCAGATTCACTGCAATATCAGTGGCTGGTGGAAATGCTGCGTCGTTTTAACCTGATGTTCTCACTGTTTGATGAAGAGCGTTGTGTGGAATCTGAGCATGATGCGGTCAACCCGTTTGAAACTGAACAATTTGTTTTGTGCAGCTTAGACTGGCTACGTAAGAAAAAAGCCCGCTTTGAACAAGTGCTGGAATGTGAGTGGGATCTGCTGGTGGTCGATGAAGCCCACCATCTGGTGTGGAGCGAAGAAGCGCCAAGCCGTGAATATCAGGTGGTGGAAGCGTTAGCTGAAGAGATCCCGGGCGTATTGCTGCTGACGGCGACCCCCGATCAGTTAGGCCATGCCAGCCACTTTGCTCGTCTGCGCTTGCTCGACCCGGAACGTTTCTACGATTACGAGGCGTTTGTCGCCGAAGAACAAGCCTACGGCCAGATCGCCGATGCCGCCCAACCATTGCTGAATGGTGATGCGCTGAACGCCGACCAGCTCGCCGTGTTACAAGGTCTGTTACCTGAGTTAGATGCGTCGCAACTGCAGACCGATGAATACCGCGAAGAGGTGCTGAAAGACCTGCTCGATCGTCACGGTACGGGTCGTATTTTGTTCCGAAACACCCGTGCTGCGAGTGCTGGTTTCCCGGTGCGAGAACTGCACGCCTACCCAATGCCATTGCCTGATCAGTATAAAACGGCGATCCGCGTAATGGGCATGATGGGCGGCAACACCGGTGATGCACTGGCGAAAGCCAAACGTTATCTCTACCCGGAAAAAATCTTTGGTCAGTTTGAAGGTGATAACGCGTCGTGGACACAGTTCGATCCGCGCGTCGATTGGCTGCTAAACCTGATCAAAACCGAACGCCATGAAAAAATTCTGGTGATCTGCTCTGAAGCCGCTTCTGCATTGACGCTGGAAAACACCCTGCGCACCCGTGAAGGTGTGCGTTGCACCGTGTTCCACGAAGGCATGAGCCTGCTGGAACGTGACAAATCGGCGGCTTATTTTGCTGATCCGGATGGTGGCGCGCAGGTGATGCTGTGTTCTGAAATCGGCTCCGAAGGTCGTAACTTCCAGTTTGCTCGTCATCTGGTGCTGTTCGATCTGCCGCTGAACCCTGATCTGCTGGAACAGCGTATCGGTCGTCTCGATCGTATCGGTCAGAAAAACGTCGTGCAGATCCACGTGCCCTATTTGGAAGAAACCCCACAGCGCACACTGATCCGCTGGTATCACGAAGGGTTGGATGCTTTCGAGCACACCTGCCCGACCGGTCGTGTGGTGTTCGATCAGGTGCAAGATCAACTGTTCACGCTGCTGGCCGATAACCAGAGCAGTGACGATGCTATGACTCCGTTACTGCAACAGACTCGTGCCCTGCACGATGAGCTGAAAGCCAAGCTGGAACAAGGCCGTGACCGTCTGCTGGAAATTCAATCCAGTGGTGGTAAACATGCGCAGCAACTGGTCGAACAATTGGAAGAAGAGGATGACGATACCAGTCTGGTCGCCTTCGCATTGCACCTGTTTGATGACATTGGTATCGCGCAAGATGATCGTGGCGAACAGGCCGTGGTGCTGACGCCGACTGATCACATGCTGATCCCAAGCTTCCCTGGCCTGCCGGAAGATGGCGTCACCGTGACTTTTGAGCGTGACGTAGCCTTAAGCCGTGAAGATTTAAGCTTCCTGACTTGGGATCACCCGATGATCCGCGGTGGTATCGATCTGGTGCTGGCCTCTGATATTGGTTCGACTGCCGTTTCGCTGCTGAAAAACAGCAAAATGCCAGCCGGCACTATCTTCCTCGAACTGATCTTCGTGGCTGAATCTGCCAGTCATCCGCAGTTGTATCGCTTCCTACCACCAACGCCGATCCGTCTATTGCTGGATAAAAACGGCAATAACGTCGGTGAACAGGTCGGCTTCGTGCAATTCCATCGTCAGTTGATGCCAATCAACCGCCAGCTGGCCAGCAAATTGGTGGCGAGTTCGCAAGCGGTGATCCATGAGATGATTGGCAAAGCAGAACAAGTTGCCCACCCTCGTATGGAGCAAATTGTTGCCGATGCACGTCAAACCATGCAGCACACGCTGACTGCCGAGTTAACGCGTATGGAGCAGCTGAAAGCGATCAACCCATCGGTGCGTGACAGTGAACTGGAGCATTTGCGTGAACTGCGCCAGGAGCTGAATCATCTGATGGATAAAACGCAGCTTAAATTAGATGCTGTCCGCTTTGTAGTAGTCACCAACCAGTAATTTACGGCACAATAGCCACACTCAGGGTGTCGTATTCCGGCACCCTTTTTATCCCCTGAATGCACGGAAACCACATGAGCACCTTTGTTTACAACCCACCGATGGAGCCTTATCTCGATATCCTGTACGAGGATGAGCACATTATTGTGATGAATAAACCAAGTGGCCTGCTCAGTGTGCCGGGAAAAGCGGCTGAACACGCCGACAGCATTGCGTGGCGCGTGCGTCAACGTTGCCCGGAAGCGGGTAGCGTACATCGTCTGGATATGAGCACGTCAGGTGTGATCCTGATGGCAAAATATTCCAAAGCGACCGGCATTTTGGGCAAACAGTTTCAAGAACGTAAAACCGGTAAATTTTATTACGCTTGGGTCTATGGCCAAGTGGCAGGCACCGAAGGTGATATCGACCTGCCCTTGTGTGTTGATTGGGAAAACCGCCCACTGCAACGCGTCGATTATGTGAATGGCCGTTCCGCCCAAACGCATTGGGAACGTGTTCGCGTCGAAGCGGATCGTACACTGATGAAACTCACGCCTTATACCGGGCGCTCACACCAGTTGCGTGTGCACATGAAAGAACTGGGTCATCCCATTTTAGGTGATCATCTGTATGCACCGAAAGAAGTACAAGAGCTGGTGCCGCATTTACAGTTACATGCTGCTATGCTCAGTTTTTATCATCCGGTTACCGGTGAACCGATGCAGTTTGAAGCACCGGCGCCGTTTCCAACTTAACAGACGATTTCATAAGAGAGCTCTATCATGATGCGCTGGCTGGTTTGTTGCTGTGTTCTGTGGTCATCATTGCTCTTGGCGGCAGAAACAGCCTCTGACGCCGCCCCTACTACACCGACCACCGAAACCCAAGCTGCCGCCAATGACGTCGTGCCGGCGGGTGAGCCTGCGACGTCAGCCGCAACAAACACAGCTAATGCGACATCATCAGCTACACCAACTGAACCTACTGTTTCAGCCGCAGAACCAACCGAACAAGACCCAGAATACCTAGCCCAACAGCAAGACTGGCAGCAACACCCCGATGCCCGTCAATTTGGCCAAAACTGGGTATTACTGCACAAGAGCGAACAATCATTTGAACTTGGCGTTGCCATTTTTCTGCCGGAATGGCAGCAGACAGCCTCGCTGTTACCGTTGTCGCAAGCGTTGAGTCGGCAAGGTTTTGACTGTGTGATCCTGCTACCAACACCACAACAACAAGCGGTGAACCCCGGCGATGAAAAACAGCAGGAAGCCATTAGCAAGCAGTTGGAACTGTGGAGTAGCCGCTTAGCCAGTGTGGATGAAAATCTGAATGTATCGGGTGGTCATCGACTCTTAGTGGCGCAGGGCAGCAGCGCCGTCTGGCTGGGGCAATTGCTGAATGCTGACAAGATCAATAAACCTGATGCAATTATCTTGTTGAATGCGTTTTACCCGGATAAACAGGCCAATTTGCTCCAGGCAACACAGCTCAGCAGCAGTACATTACCTATTTTAGATTTATATCAGGAAGAGCACGGTAACTGGCTGACACAAGCCGCTCAGCAACGCAAAATTGCGGCGAAACGTGCGACCAAACTAAACTGGCGGCAGCAAACCATTAGTGAGTTAACGGATAGCCCCGAGCGTATCAAAGGTTGGCTGATGACGCTCGGTTGGAAATAACGTAATTAACGCAATCCCCGCGCCTCTTTGATTAACTCCCACGCTTGTTGGATCTCTTGCGCTTTTTCTTTTGCCATGTTCATCATCTCTGGCGGTAAACCTTTGGCGACCAACTTATCAGGATGATGCTGCGACATCTGTTTACGATACGCTTTTTTCGCATCAGCATCAGAGACATCGGCTGATACCCCCAAAATTGCATAGGCATCACGCAGGCGATCCCGGCCCGGCATTTGCTGCTGCCCAGCCCCGGATGAAGAATAGCGTTGCTGCTGTTGTCCCTGATGCGAAAAGTTAAAGCCCGCTTCCGCCATCGCCAATAGCTGCTCCAGCTCCCAGCGCGAGAAACCCAGCAACTCCGCTACTTCCAATAAGCGTTGACGTGAGGATGCATGCAACGCACCGTTCGCAAACGCCGCCTGTAATTGCATATCCAGAAACACCCGCAACAGATCGGGGCGACCGCGACAGGAACGGCGAAACAGTGCCAAAGAACCTTCCAGATCGTATTCCGCCTCTTTGCCCTGACGGAAAGAATCCTGCGCTTCACGACGTAACTCGCCATTCAGCCCCATGCGATCCATAAACAAGGTGGCGACCTGAATTTGCTGCTCAGTGACCCGTCCCGCCGCTTTCGCGATATTGCCCATCACGGCAAACGCGGTGTGTAAAAATAGCGCCTGCTCTTCACGGGTTGGTGTGCGCCAGCGGCCAAACCCACCACTGCGTTGTGCCTGTAAACCCTGATCGTAGATATGGCCGATCCATAAACCGAGCAAGGCACCAGGAATATTGAGGATCCATAATCCCACCAGAAAACCGATAATTTTGCCTTTAACCGGCATGCGAACCTCGCTGTAATTCCTGATCTACTCGCTGTAAATCTTTATCTAACTGGCGCAACCGCTCCGGCGTGCCAATATCCCGCCAATCCGCATTGAGATGAGACCCGGCCACTTGCTGTGTCGTCATCCATTGCCGCAATATCGGCGCCAGTTTATGTACACCAGGCTCCAGCGGTAAAAAGCTTTGCGGGCGATAAATACCAATGCCACTAAAGGTCAAACCGGGGCGATCTTCCACCCGATCATGGTGCAAACTAAAATCACCCTGCGGGTGCTGTGGCGGATTATCCACTAACCAAAGATGAGCATGATCGCTTTCCGCCAATGGCTGTGAACTAAACTGGTTGTAGTCGATATCTAACCAGATATCGCCGTTAAGCACTAAAAATGGCTCATCACCCAACAACGGCAAAGCCTGACGAATACCACCCGCTGTTTCCAACCCGGCAGCCCCTTCGGCAGACCAGCTGATTTCAACACCAAACTGCTCACCGTTACCCAGATACTCAACCAGCTTTTGTCCAAGCCAGGCGTGGTTAATGACTAATTGCGTAATACCGGCGAGTTTCAGTTTTTCGATATGATGCTGGATCAACGGCTTACCGCCCGCCACCAGCAACGGTTTGGGCAGATGATCCGTTAACGGGCGCATCCGTTCACCGCGCCCGGCGGCCAAGATCATCGCCTTCATGAGACAGTTTCCATATCAAATGCAGGTAACACGCGCTGTTCCAACCAAGCAGCAAACGCCGCCAGTTGCGGATAACGCGCTGCAACATCACGCACATAACCGAGCGTGCGCGGAATATCCTTCAGATAACCAGATTTACCATCGCGATGATACAAACGGGTAAAGATCCCCGCCGCTTTCAGATGGCGTTGCATGCCGGTCAGATCCAGCCATTGCACAAATTGTGCGTAAGACACATCCGATAAAATCCCTGACTCGCTATACAGCTGATAAGCCTGCGCTACTCCTTGCTCAATCACAGCATCCGGCCAACGACAGTAACAATCTTTCAGTAACGAAACGGCATCATAGGTCAATGGGCCAAGCACCATATCCTGAAAGTCGATCACGGCCAGCGATTCATCCGCTAACACCATCAGGTTTCGGCTGTGAAAATCACGGTGCATGACCACTTGTGGCTGTTGCAGATTATTGGCTGTCAGTAAGGCAGAGGTTTCCGCCAATAACTCTTTTTCTGCCACGGAAAGAGTGAGTTGTAAGTGTTTTTCTAACAGCCATTCTGGAAAAATGCTGTTTTCCCGCGCCATAAACTCAGCATCAAAAACAGGCAGCTCAAGCTTGATGTTGGTTAGCAGGGGTAACAACTGCAGCGCTTTCCAATACCATGCAGAAACTGATTCATCATTGAGACGAGATAACAATGCGTCATCGCCTAAATCAGAAACACACAAGAAACCTTGTTCCAAGTCGGAATGATGCACGACTGGTGCTGCGATGTTTGTGCGCTGTAAAGCTTGTGCGTTATCGATGAACTCACGATTTTTTTCCGTTTCCGGCGGTGCATCCACCCAAATCCGATTGGCGGCGCGATAATATTTACGAAAACTGGCATCACCAGAAATCAGACGTAAAGTTAAGTCAGGATTTTGTTCAATTTGTTGTGCCCATCGCTGTAGTTGGGCATGGCGTTGCGTCATCATGCTGGCAGGCTCTTACTCGGTGTTAGCCGTTATCGGAATAATGCTTTATCATAGCCCGCTACCATAAAAGAATGACCGTGAAAGCACAACCGCCGAAAGGCTCCAAGTGCTTCGTCAGTTGCCAGGGGATCTGATTACCAATGGTGTTTCGCATCAACGCTATTACTGTGGCACTTTTTTCTGTTTCTGCCGGCTTTGCATTCGTACCGCATCCAAGCCAGGCGGCAGGTAACAGTGTTAATGTACCGCCAAATCTCCGCGCCGGTGTTTTCGATGAACGTTGCTACAGCGATGTTCCACCCGCAACGACAACCGAGTACAGCCGAACCACGCCGGTTGAAGTCTCTGCTGATCAATTGAATGCAACACAAAATGGTAAAGCAATCTATCAAGGTGGTGTGCAGGTCAATCAGGGCAATAAATATTTCAGTTCCGATTATACCGAGCTGGATCAAGTCAGCCGCCAAGTCATGGCGCATGGCAATATTTTCTATCGCGACGGTCAGGTAACGCTTAAAAGTCCGGATCAGCTGACAACAAATTTAAATACTAAAGAATCACAGATTGATAATGCCACCTATCAACTGCATGGCTCCCCTGCGCGCGGTGAAGCGGAAAATATTCATCTGGATAATCAGAAAAAAGAACTGACGCTGAATAAAGCACGTTTTACGACCTGTCCAGTCGGGCAAGAAAGCTGGTGGTTGAGTGCCAGCGAAGTGAACGTCAATCAAGAAGAAGTATTTGGTGAGGCATGGAATGCTACGCTGTGGCTAAAAAGCGTACCGGTATTTTATACGCCTTACATTACCTTCCCGGTAAAAGATCAACGTAAATCAGGTCTGCTGTATCCAACTTTTACCAATAGTTCCAGTAATGGCTTTGACGTCAGTACTCCTTATTATTGGAATATTGCACCGAATTACGACATGACGCTGACACCTCGTATCATGTCAAACCGTGGCACCATGGAACAGATCGAATACCGCTATATGCCAGAACCCGAGCAAAGCGGCACGATTTATACCGAATACATGGCTAACGATCGCAAAGTTAGTAGTGACGAATTAAATCCACGCTGGTTGGCAAATATCCGGCATGGTTCCCGTTTTCAAAACGGTGATCTGCGCTGGAATCTTGATTACACCCGAGTTGATGCCAATGACTACAACTATTTCAACGAATTACATCCACCTGTTGGTCAGATTGTTGATAACCAGTTATTGCAATCAACTACGGCCGGTTATTATCAAAAAGACTGGAATCTGACCACTGAAGTGCGTGATTACCAGATCTTGCTGCCTAACACGCCAGCACCACATCAGTTGTTACCGCAGGTAAGCTACAACCAGTATTACACTGCTGATAAATACAGTTTTAGCTTTAATTCTGAAGCCTCTAATTTCGGAAACAATTCGGAACAATATAAAGCCTACACCGGACAACGGCTGCATGCTGAGCCCGCTGTTTCAGTGCCGATATTACAAGCACCGGGTTATTCACTGGAAGCCGAGGGCAAATTGATGGCTACGTATTATCAGCAGGATATTCCTGATGATATGTCATCGTATTACAGCAATACTTTAGGCCTGAATAACCTAGCCTCAAGCGTCAATCGGACATTACCAGAAGCCCGTGTGCATGGTGGCATGAGCTTCGATCGTAAGACTTCGTATAATGATCAGCCGTTTACCCAGACATTAGAACCCGAAGTTCAGTATTTATACATCCCGTATAAGAATCAGAATAATATCGGGCTGTATGACACCACCAACATGCAGTCTGATTATTACAATCTGTTCAGTGATCGCCGTTTTGCTGGTTTAGATCGGATCAGCGATGCCAACCGGGTTAGCTACGGTGCGACCACACGTCTGTTTGATAGTGAAAACACCGAACGTCTGCGGTTTACGCTTGGTCAATCTTATGATCTGGTAGCACCACAAGTCACGTTGTTACCAAACGATACCAAACAAACCAACTCTCGCTCATTACTATCCGTGCGTGCTGATGCCCACCCAACCGATGACTGGTACATGCATACCGGTACAGAATACAACACCCAAACCAAAAAAGTGTCGTCGGGAAATGGGGCGGTCGAATATCAGCAGCAAAAATATACGACCCAATTAAACTATCGTTTTGTCAGCAAAGAAAATTTCGTGGTTGATACCTCTGATAATCGCCGCGATATCAGTCAAGCTGGAGCGGTTGTGAAATTACCAATTAACCGTGATTGGCAATTAATTGGTGCCCATTATCGTGATACTCAAACAGGTCAGAATATCGATAATCTGTTAGGTGCTCGTTATGATTCTTGTTGCTGGGCTGTAAATTTCACCTTTGAACGGCATAATGCACCGGATAACACCACACTAACGGCTAAACCGGAAACCTCATACGGTTTGCAATTCGAATTTAAAGGACTGGGCAGTGTCGGCAACGGACCGAAATACAATCTGAATACCCGATTATTACCTTATTCCCGACCATTTAACCTGAACGATTAAGCAAGGTATCTTTCATGCAGTTAAAACAACTTTCACCGAAATGGTTATTGGCTGGCGTGTTGTTCGCCCTGCCACTATGCGCTCAGGCTGTTACTCAATCACTCGATAACGTGATTGCGATTGTGAATAAAGACGTAGTGTTGCAAAGCGAACTGGATCGATTGATACATAAAGTGCAAACCGATGCGGCCGAACAGCACCAAAGTTTGCCGCCCTATAGTCAACTGCATAAACAAGTTTTAGATCGTTTGATTGAAGACAGTCTGATCCTGCAACAAGCTGAGCGTCAAGGGTTACGGATCGGTGATACACAACTGGATCAGGCACTGGCTTCCGTTGCGGCAGAAAAAGGCCAGACCGTCGCTAGCATGCAAGCTCAGGCTGAACGCGAAGGTTTAACTCCAGCCGAGTTTCGGGAAACCGTACGTAAAGAGATGTTGATTTCGGAAGTTCGCCGCAATCAATTACGTCAGCGGATCAACATCACTGATCAGGAAGTCAAACAACTGGCTAAGCTGATCAGTGAACAAGGCAGTAAAGGGCAACGTTTTCATATTGAACACATATTGCTGAGTTTACCGTCTGATGCCGATCGGGCAGAACAACAACGTGTAGCCGAAAAAGCCAAGCAATTGTTACAACAACTGAAAAAAGGTGCTGATTTCCACCAGATTGCCGTTGCCGAAAGCTCAGATAATAAAGCATTAGACGGCGGAGACTGGGGCTGGATGACGGTAGAAGAAATGCCGTCATTGATGGCTGAAGCAGTTAATGGCGCCCACAAAGACCAATTTATTGGTCCATTACGTTCTGGTGCTGGTTTGCATATTATCCATGTTAAAGATGTGCAAGGACAACAAGCCATTGAACTACAGGAAGCCAATGCCCGCCATATTCTGATCAAAACGTCAGTCATCCTGAGTGATGAAAAAGCAGAACAGATGCTGAAAGGGTTCCTGCATGACATTCAATCCGGTAAGGCCTCTTTTGCGAAATTAGCCGAAAAATATTCTGACGACCCGGGTTCTGCCACTAAAGGCGGTGAATTGGGTTGGGCTAATCCGGATATGTATGTACCAGAATTCCGCGATATGGTGAAAAAATTACCGATTGGCCAATTTAGCCAACCATTTAAAACCATGCACGGCTGGCATATTGTTCAGGTCGAAGGGCGTCGTAGTTTAGCGAACACACCAGAAGCATTGGAAAACCGCGCGTATCAACTGATCTACAACCGTCGTTTTGCGGAAGAAGCGCAAACCTGGATTGATGAACTGCGTGATGAAGCGTTTATCCAGATAATGGACGGGAGCAATAACTGATGAATTTGATTCCCCGTATTGTCATTACACCGGGTGAACCGGCAGGTATTGGCCCTGACTTAGTGCTGAGCTTAACCGAACAAGCCTGGCCAGTTGAATTGGTGATTGTGGCAGATCCTGCACTGTTGCAACAGCGAGCGGAAACGTTAGGAAAACAGATTAATATTCAGCCATACGATGCACATCGACCCGCACAAGCGCAGCCTCAAGGCGTATTAACGGTATGTCCTGTTTCTCTTTCTGTTCCGGTCACAGCCGGACAGCTGGATAAACGTAATGGCGATTACGTGTTGGCTACCTTACAACGGGCTGCCGATGGCTGTCTGAAGGGCGAGTTTGCCGCACTGGTGACCGGCCCAGTACATAAAGGTGTCATCAATGAAGCCGGTGTGCCATTTAGTGGGCATACCGAGTTTTTTGCTGAACAAGCAGGTGTTGAACAGGTTGTTATGATGCTGGCCACCGACGGATTGCGAGTTGCACTGGCGACAACGCACCTCCCCTTGCGTGATGTTGCCGATGCCATCACTACGGCAAGCTTAACGCGAACCATTGAGATACTGCAGCATGATCTGCAGACACAATTTGGTATCACTACACCGCATATTCTGGTCTGTGGCCTAAACCCTCATGCCGGTGAAGGCGGCCATATGGGACGTGAAGAGATCGATGTCATCGAACCAGTCTTGGCGGCATTAAGAAGCCAAGGATACTCTCTGGAAGGTCCACTTCCTGCTGACACCCTGTTCCAAGACAAATATTTGCAACGCGCTGATGCCGTATTAGCCATGTATCACGATCAAGGCTTACCTGTTCTCAAATACAAAGGATTTGGCCGTGCCGTCAATATCACACTGGGGTTGCCGTTTATTCGCACCTCAGTCGATCACGGTACTGCACTCGAATTAGCTGGCAGCGGTAAAAGCCATAATGGCAGCCTGCTAACCGCATTACATCAAGCGATCTTAATGGTATCTCATAAACAATGATTAACGACAATGTTCACCTCGGTCACCGCGCACGTAAACGTTTTGGCCAAAACTTCCTGCACGATCAATACACGATTGATGCTATTGTCTCGGCAATAGCGCCACGTCAGAACGACGTGTTAGTTGAAATTGGTCCCGGTCTTGGCGCGTTAACTGAACCTGTTTGTGATCAGGTTGATAAAATGCATGTCGTTGAACTCGACCGTGACTTAGCCGCCCGTCTGCGCGAGCATCCACGTCTGAAAGATAAATTGATCGTGCATGAAGCGGATGCAATGAAGTTTGATTTCGACGAACTGGCACAACCCGGCCGCCCGTTACGGATCTTCGGCAATCTGCCTTACAACATTTCCACACCGCTGATTTTTCATCTGCTGGAAAAATCTCAGCATATTACGGACATGTATTTCATGCTGCAAAAAGAGGTGGTGGAACGTCTGGCTGCGGGTCCAAACAGCAAAGACTATGGTCGTTTGACAGTGATGACCCAATATTACTGCCAAGTGTCACCGGTGTTAGAAGTAGGTCCACACGCGTTCAAACCGGCGCCGAAAGTCAACTCGGCGGTGGTACGTCTGGCACCTTGGCAAAAACGTCCTTATGAAGCACTTGATGTTGCTGATTTACAACGCGTGTGCCAGGAAGGTTTTGGTCAACGTCGTAAAACTATCCGTAACAGCTTCCGGAGTTTCATCACGGCAGAACAGTTGGAAGAGATCAACATTGATCCAAACTTGCGCCCAGAAAACTTGACGTTGGCGCAATTTGTCAGTATTGCTAACTGGCTGACTACTCATCGCTAAGGATGCATTATGCCGGGCATACAAATCACACCGCGTCCCTTTTATCTTGCTGAACAATCAGATCCAGATGATGCGCTGTATGCCTTTGGTTATGAAATCACTATTCATAACCAATCAGGTGAAGATGTGCAGTTGATGGATCGTCACTGGCTGATCAATGATGCCAATGGTCAGCAAACAGAAGTGCAAGGACAAGGAGTGGTCGGGCAACAGCCAATTATAGCCGCAGGCCAATCTTATACCTATCAAAGCAACATACAGCTAAAAACGCCTTTTGGCTGTATGCGTGGTAGCTATACCTTTCAAAACAAATACAACGAACAGTTATTTGAAGTGAGTATTCCTCCTTTTGCGCTGGCAATTCCTCATCTCATCAACTGAATCATGTATTATCCCATCGATATGAGATAATTTCTTAAACCTGCTAAGTAGAGTGTTGAAGTATGGCAACCTATTTTGTTGGCGACGTCCAGGGCTGTTACGCTGAATTACAGCAATTACTGGATCTGGCACAATTTAATGCCCAGCAGGATGAACTGTGGCTGACGGGTGATCTCGTCGCCCGTGGTCCTCAGTCACTGGACGTATTACGTTTTGTGTACAGCTTGGGCGATCGAGCCACAACAGTATTAGGTAATCATGATTTGAACTTGCTGGCGGTCGCCGCCGGACATGCATTACCAAAGAAAAAAGACAAAACAGAAAACATTCTCACCGCACCGGATCGGCATGAATTAATACATTGGCTGCAAAACCGCCCAATCATGGCAGAGCACCCGACTTTACCTGTAATGATGACGCACGCCGGCTTATCACCACAGTGGGATTTGGCAACCGCACGGCATTGTGCTCGTGAAGTCGAAACATTGTTACGCAGTGATCAAGGTACCTGGCTGCTCGGCCATATGTATGGCGAAGAACCGTCACACTGGGACCCTCGCTTAACTGGTTTACCTCGCTGGCGTTACATCATCAATAGCTTTACCCGTATGCGCTTTTGCCGCGATGATGGTAGTTTAGAGTTTAAATGCAAAGAATCGCCTGCCGATAAACCAGCCCAGCTGGCACCCTGGTTTGAGGTACGAAAAGCTGACGCCGATGAACCACATTTAGTATTTGGGCACTGGGCAGCGTTGATGGGAAAATGCCCGTTACCAAAGATCAAAGCATTGGACACCGGCTGTGTCTGGGGCAATCAATTAACATTATGGCGTTGGGAAGATAATGCCATGTTTAGTCTGAACTGCCCGGTTTACTCCAGTGGTGAATAAAAGAAGACCCGGATAACCGGGTCTTCTTTTTATGTATTGTTTTGTTTAAATACAGCGATCTAAAGTTTCAAACCGATAGTGATACGGGTTTTTCTCATCGGGATCATGCAATTCTTCTGCCCGCTGCTGCCACTGATATTGTGAATAATCAGGAAACCAAGTATCAGCATCGGCGACTGGCAACTCGATATGCGTCAGATATAAGCGTTGCGCCAATGGTAGGGCTTCGCTGTATAACTGGCCACCACCGATGATCATCACTTCTGTCGCTCCCTGCACCAATGCAAGCGCTGCATGTAGCGAGTTAACACTCTCCACCCCCTCAGCCTGCCAATCAGCACTCCGGCTGATCACCACATTGCGACGACCCGGTAATGGCCGCCCAATCGATTCAAAGGTCTTCCGCCCCATAATGACGGGTTTACCCAGAGTGACACTTTTGAAATGCCGTAAATCAGCCGGCAAATGCCAAGGCATCTGATTACCCCGGCCAATCACGCGATTTTCTGCCATCGCAACAATTAAAGAGATCAACATAGCGTTATACAATCGGCCTGTTTCGATAAATAAATAAAGAGGGTACTGCCAGCCCAAAACAAAGAGCAAACAAGATAAACAGTGTTTTCAAACCATTCTCGATACTGGCTTGCAATAACTTTTCTGTGACTCCACCACTGTTCATGCTTAACACCGCAATAATGGTGTTAAATGCAAATTTACCGGGGATCATCGGAATAATGCTCGCAACGGTAAAAACAGGGCGTGGAGCTAACAAGCGACGAGATACATAAACAAAAATTAAGCCAATCAACGTAGTAGTAATAAAGGTTGCCCATTCAATAGGTATGCCAAAATGAATTTGCAACATTCGCAAACTATGCGCGAAAGCCCCGCCAACGGCACAATATTTTAGCATCCGGGGCGGAACCGCAAAAATCATCGCAAAACCAACGGCTGGAATTGCGGACCAAAAAGCATCAAATACAATTGCCCGTAACAATTCCATTATGGATTCCATCCCCATACGCCGGTTAATTTCATTGCCAAAACAATTCCAGCAGTTGCACTTAATGTTAACAGTGTGGCCGTGCCCCAACGCGCAAGCCCCATATTAAAATAACCCTTAACCATATCAAATAAGGCATTTACTAACGGGAAGCCGGGCACCAGCAACAAGACACAGGCAGCCATCGCCAAATACGGTTGTTCGCTCCAGTGATACACGGTTGCCATGCTAGCGATTGAAGTCGCAATAAATGCCGTCGTAGCAAAATTAATTAATGGGCTGAAATGACGATGCGCAATTTCCTGACGAACAAACATACCCACAGCCGATGCCACGCAGGTAGTAAAAAAGACTGGCCAATCGCCACCAAATAACAAACTGAATGCACCACATGATAAACCAATCATAAACACCACTAACCAGCGGTTATATCGGAATGGTTTAATCTCGGTTAAGTGTTTATTGACATCATCTGCTGTCGTCAGCAGACGCTTTTCACTCAGAATACAGATCCGCTGGATAGCACATAGAACATGCATGTTAATACCCAACTCATGGATACGCCGTGTTGTAGTAATACAAGAACCATGATTGAGTGTTGTTAAAACAACAGCACTCGGGGAAATCGCCATTTCCACACTTTCAACACCCAACGCAGCGCCAACACGACATGTTGTTTGTTCAATCAAACGGCTTTCAGCACCACATTGCGCCAGCATTTGTGCCGTTCTCACCAGCACCCGGGTTATCTTGGTTTGTTCTTCCCGGGACAACAGCACTCCTTGCTCCTGCATACCCTGATTCCTGCCTTTTATATTGCATAGTTAAATATAGACAGCACTAGTTATATCATTTTCTTATATCGCCACGAATTAGTTTTTACGCATGCGCAAGGTCAGTCACCATAGTAATGCGCCGGATCAAACTATTGATATGCTCCATCTGAATGCCAGCCTGATAAACCAGCCACGCATACCCATTAGCATTAAGGGAAAAACTGCTTTGTTCGGTCAAAGTATCTTGGATTTCCTTTTTATAACTAACCAATAGCTCCTGTCGTGATGGCGGTAACAAATCACTATGTCCGGCACAAAATTGAGATAACGCCTGTAGATCCAAACCCAATTCACGCCCAGCAAAACCCAATGAAAACAGATTTTGGATAACTAACGCACTGCGACTACTTTCCCAGCGAGTTTGGGCCAATAATTCCAGCAACAATAGACAACGGCTTTGCGCCGAAACTAATTCATCCAAAACATCACTGTGATGACGTAATACCTTAGATTCCAGTACAACCGATTTATGTAGTGCTTTTTGCCGCTGAATCGCTCGTTCAACACTTTTCAGCATTGCTCGGGTAGCTAATGGTTTTACCACATTTGGCGAAAGATGCGCTTGCCAGATCTTCCCCATGCGTTTTAATGATTCAGCTAACTGCCAACGCCATTCATTTCTGGCTCGCAAAGGTAACACTATCAGTGACACTAGCAGTGCAATGACACAACCCAACAAAATAGTGCCTGTACGCCATAGTGCTTCCTCGAACGATTGGCTACCACCATCCAACACCATGATCAGCGTAAAACCAGCCACCAGATAGGCATACCCCATTTTACTGGTTGCCCGATACGCGGTGCCCGCAATGCCCAGCATGGTCAAAATGGCAATCAGCCACGTGTTACTGGTGAGCAACAAAATAGCAATCGCGTAACAAGCACCTAAAACGGTTCCAATAATCCGTTGAATTGATTTTTCTAACGCCCCTCCCACTTGAGGTAACGTGAGCATAATGATCACGATAGTGACTGAGGTCCACGCAAAATGAGGAACGGGAAAGGCCGCATTGATCAGGTGAGCAATTAAAAGGGCGAGGCAGATTTTGATGACATGGATAATACGAATATGACGATAAATAAATATCTCAAAGGGTGATGCACTGGCAAATATAGACACTAACTACCTCAAAACAAAAATCCCTCACAATGTGAGGGATTATTATTATTCACGGGTATAGATGATTTCAACGCCATCGTCGTCATCTTCGTCCCAATCGTCATCATCGAAATCGTCGGTTTCAACGTTAGCAACCTTAGCCAGTTGTTCTTTGTGGTAATCATCCCACATGAATTCGACAGTTTCTGGTGCAGCAGATTGTGCCAACTCTTCTTTCGGCAATGACTCCAGATATTCGGCAATTTTATAACAAATAGGAGCAGTGCCTTCTTTGTTAATAGCTGAAATACGGAATACTTCACCTTCCCATTCCAGCGCTTCCATTACACGCTTAATGACTTCTTCTGCTTCTTCTTCCAGCATCAGATCCATTTTGTTAAATACCAACCAGCGTGGTTTGGATGCCAGTTTCGGGCTGTATTTTTCCAGTTCATGAATAATAACCTTGGCATTTTCAGCCGGATCAGACTCATCAACCGGGCAAACATCAACCAAGTGCAACAACACACGGCAACGTTCCAGATGTTTCAGGAAACGAATACCTAAGCCAGCGCCTTCGGCAGCACCTTCAATAAGACCAGGAATATCAGCGACCACGAAAGAACGCTGGGTACCAACACGAACCACACCCAGGTTTGGAACCAAAGTGGTAAATGGATAATCAGCAACTTTAGGGCGTGCAGCAGAGACAGCACGGATGAAAGTTGATTTACCTGCATTAGGTAAACCCAACATCCCCACATTTGCCAGTAACAACAGTTCCATTTTCAGGTTGCGCTGTTCGCCTTTCGTTCCCATCGTTTTCTGACGTGGAGCACGGTTTACTGAGCTTTTGAAGCGGGTATTACCCAAACCATGGAATCCTCCTTTGGCAATCAGCATGCGATCACCATGTTTAGTCAGATCACCCAGCACTTCGCCAGTATCTTCATCGGTGGCACGCGTACCCACAGGTACTGTCAACACCAGATCTTTACCGCGCGCACCAGTACAGTTTGCACCGCGACCATTTTCGCCACGCTCAGCCATATGGAAACGCTCAAAACGATAGTCAATCAGTGTGTTCAGGTTATTGTCGGCCAGCAGGTAAACATCACCGCCGTCGCCACCGTCACCACCATCCGGACCACCATTAGGTACATATTTTTCACGACGGAAGCTAACGCAACCATTACCACCGTCACCGGCTTCAACCCGGACCAGGACTTCATCAACAAATTTCATGACGTCAGGCTCCCCTGTTTGCTTCCAATTACATTATAGAGAATAACCAACCATTGTTGGCCACATTACAGCCATTCCCTTGAGAACAAACCCTACCCCATAATGATATTCACAGAGAACAGACAGAGGTCAGGCTTGCGCAGAAATCGATATTACGCTGTGTTTAAATGCCGCAAATAACAAAGCCCCGCCATTACGGCAGGGCTTGTGTCTTACAACGCAAAAATTATTCAGCTACGATGCTGACATATTTACGGTTGTTAGGACCTTTAATTTCAAACTTGATAGTACCAGTTGCAGTTGCGAACAGAGTGTGGTCTTTACCACAACCCACGTTCACACCAGCATGGAACTTGGTGCCACGTTGACGAACGATGATGCTACCTGCCAGTACGCTTTCACCACCGAAACGTTTAACACCCAGGCGTTTGCTTTCAGAGTCACGGCCGTTGCGCGAGGAACCGCCAGCTTTCTTATGTGCCATTTAAAAACTCTCCTGAATTACGCGTTGATAGCAGTGATTTTCACTTCAGTGAACCACTGACGATGGCCAGCTTGTTTACGATGATGCTTACGACGACGGAATTTCACGATGTGAACTTTATCACCGCGACCGTGCGCAACAACTTCAGCAACAACTTTGCCGCCAGCTACATAAGGTGCGCCAACTTTAACGTCGTCGCCATTAGTAACCATCAACACTTTATCAAATTCAACGGCCGCACCAGTTGCAGCTTCCAGTTTTTCCAGGCGCAAAACCTGACCTTCAGCTACACGATGCTGTTTTCCACCACTTAGGATAACCGCGTACATGTTTAAAACTCCGAATTCGGCATAACGGCGTATTCTGTTTTTCTTAAAACGCCGATGCACTTAAACCTAATGACAATGGCCGCGGATTTTACGCAAGTTGCACCCATTACGCAATAAGCAAATCACTATCTTGTGTAATTTCGCGTCATACCGCGGATGAATAGAGCCCAAAGACTGCACTTGAGATTTGTTTCATGTAGAATTAACGACAATCTTTAGCCTGCACGCTAGCCCGAGAGCATTTTAGAACGCCCATGGATCAACAAGTTATCCGCACTCTCGCCGATGACGATATGCAAGCGGTAAATCAACTGATTTATCAGCGATTGCAATCGGATGTCGCTTTGGTTAATCAGCTCGCCTATTACATTATCAGTGGTGGCGGTAAACGTGTTCGTCCTTTACTGGCAGTCCTAGCA
This sequence comes from uncultured Tolumonas sp., assembly GCF_963676665.1. NCBI lineage: Bacteria > Pseudomonadati > Pseudomonadota > Gammaproteobacteria > Aeromonadales > Aeromonadaceae > Tolumonas > uncultured Tolumonas sp. The sequence continues at coordinate 50,328 of NZ_OY781371.1, read as the reverse complement.
GCCAGAGCGATTAATTATCAGGGCGATGCGCACATCCGTCTGGCGACCATCATCGAATTTATTCATACCGCCACGCTGTTACATGATGATGTCGTTGATGAATCTGAATTGCGCCGTGGCCGTGATACGGCCAATCAATTATTTGGTAATGCAGCCAGTGTACTGGTCGGTGACTTCTTACATACCCGCGCCTTTCAGATGATGGTTGAGCTTGGCAATATGCAGGTGATGCAGTTGCTCTCAGATGCAACCAATCTGATTGCAGAAGGTGAAGTCATGCAGTTAATGAACTGTAATGACCCATCTACCACCGAAGATAATTATCTGCAGGTTATTTACTGTAAAACAGCCAAGCTGTTTGAAGCTGCGACTCATTGCGCTGCAATACTGGCTAATCAGCCTCAGCATGTAGAACTGGCATTACGTGATTATGGTAAATATCTGGGCACTGCATTTCAGTTAATTGATGATGTGATGGACTACTCTTCCAGTAGCCAGACCATGGGGAAAAATGTAGGTGATGATCTTGCAGAAGGTAAACCAACATTGCCGCTGATCCATGCAATGGCGCAAGGAACACCAGAACAGAGTAAACGGATAGCGCAAGCCATTACAGAGCGTGACGGCATGGAGCATCTGGATGAAATTCTGGATATTCTGACGCAAACTAAAGCGCTCGAATACACGGTCAACCGCGCGGAAGAAGAAGCACAGAAAGCCATTAATGCTCTGGCTGTTTTACCTGACTCCCCTTACAAAACAGCGTTACAAGTATTAGCTAACTTAGCCGTTCATCGCGAAGCTTAAGAACCAAAAAACAAACAAAAATCCAATAAAAAACGCCAGACATTGTCTGGCGTTTTTGTCTTCCACATCGACTGAATTAATCAGCAAACGGATGACGTAAAATCATCGTTTCATCACGATCTGGACCGGTAGAAATAATATCAACCGGAGTACCTGTGATCGCTTCAATGCGTTTGATGTAGTTAATAGCAGCTTGCGGCAATTCTGCAATGCTCTTCGCACCGAAAGTGTTTTCGGTCCAGCCAGGCATAGTTTCATAAACCGGTGTTACCAGTTCATAATCATCTGCTGCCATTGGTGGAACATCGCGTACTGTACCATCTGCGCCTTTGTAACCGATGCAAATTTTAACTTCGTTCAAACCATCTAATACATCCAGTTTTGTCAGGCAGAAACCGGAAATAGAATTGACTTGAATAGCACGTTTCATCGCAACAGCATCAAACCAGCCACAACGACGTTTACGACCAGTAGTCGCACCGTATTCATGACCTTTAGCGCACAAGCGTTCACCGATATCATCAAACAGTTCTGTCGGGAATGGACCACCGCCAACACGAGTCGTGTAAGCTTTAGCAATACCCAGAACATAATCAACGAAACGTGGACCGAAACCAGAACCAGTTGCAACACCACCTGCTGTAGTGTTGGATGAAGTCACGTATGGGTAGGTACCATGATCGATGTCCAGCAGCGTACCTTGTGCGCCTTCGAACATGATCTTGTCGCCACGTTTACGTGCCTGATCCAGCATTTCAGTTACATCCACGACCATGGAGATCAGCAATGATGCATATTCTTTTACTGCCGTCAGAACATCATCATAAGATACGGCTTCAACACCATAGAATTGCGTCAGCTGGAAGTTGTGATACGTCATCACTTCTTTCAGTTTTTCAGCAAATGTATCCATGTTGAACAGATCGCCAACACGCAGACCACGGCGAGCCACTTTATCTTCGTAGGCTGGACCGATACCACGTCCGGTAGTACCAATTGCTTTATTGCCACGCGCCAGTTCACGCGCTTTGTCTAACGCAACGTGATAAGGCAGGATGAGTGGACAGGCTTCACTTAAATAAAGGCGTTCACGAACAGGATAACCGCTAGCTTCAAGCTCGTTCATCTCTTTTAACAGAGCATCTGGAGCAAGAACAACACCATTACCGATGATACATTTGCAGTTGTCGCGCAAAATACCAGACGGAATCAGGTGCAGAACAGTTTTTTTACCATCGATAACCAGGGTATGACCGGCGTTGTGTCCTCCCTGATAACGCACTACGAATTGGGCTTTGTCAGTCAACAGATCGACAATTTTACCCTTTCCTTCGTCACCCCATTGGGTGCCCAAGATAACGACGCTTTGACCCATTTTTTTCTGTCTGAAGAGTGGTTAAAAAAGGATTCTAACAAAATTTGAGCAGCGCAGAAACGCCCTTGTGGCCTGTTTAGGTAAGAAATTTCCATATAAGAAGAGGGCTGATGCCCTCTTCTTGTCTAACTCTCTGTATAGCCGGTTATTTTGTCGCCGGCTGCTGCGGGCTTTTCAGATATTTAAAGAACTCATTATCTGTACTCAGCACCATATAATCTTTTCCGTTCTTGAAGCTGTTTTTATACGCATCCAAACTGCGTAAGAAGGAAAACAGCTCTGGATTTTGCTTATAAGTTTCCGCATAAATACGAGCAGCAGCGGCATCCCCCTCACCTTTTACTTGGCGAGATTTACGCTGAGCTTCTGCAATCATAACCGTAACCCGACGGTCGATATTCGCCCGTAACATTTCCGCTTTTTCACGACCTTGAGAACGATGTTCACGAGCTACTGAATTACGTTCAGCACGCATACGCTGATAAATCGAGTTAGATACTTCTAACGGTAAATTGATTTGTTTTATTCGAACATCAACAACCTTAATACCCAGCTCAGAAGAGCGAGCCATCTGACGTAACGCGTCTTCCATCACTTCGGTACGTTCACCGGAAACGATGTCTTTAATAGTACGGCTACCAATTTCAGAACGCAGACCATTATTGATTTTCCGTTTCAACAACGACTCAGCCTGTGCGCGACTACCACCACCGGTAGCCAGATAAAACTTAGCAAAATCCTCGATACGCCATTTAACGTAAGAATCAATAATTAAGTCTTTTTTCTCAGAGGTAACAAAACGATCAGCTTGACCATCTAAGGTCTGAATGCGGGCATCTAATTTGCGTACATCATCAATAAATGGCCATTTCCAATGCAGCCCCGGTTCATAAACCTTCGGAATATCGCTGTCACCTTCGCGGATCACTTTACCAAACTGAACAACAATACCGCGTTGGCTTTCATCAATGACAAAGATAGATGATGAAATCAACAGCCCTGCCGCAGCCAGCCCAATAAGAATATAATTTTTCATTAGTATCTCCCGCTCGTACGGCTGCTGTCGCGAATTGGTGCACTATCCACGCTGTCAGCACCCGCATCACTTTCTGTTGCTCCTGTTGACGATGGATTATTTACCGTTGTATCGGTCGTTGCAGGCAGAGGTTGCGGTGCACTATCTTTTTTGCTGTTAGTCTGATTAGTACTCATTTTATCTAAAGGAAGATAAATGACGTTATTGTTGCCTTTAGGAACATCAATCAACACTTTATTGGTGTTCTGATACAACTCTTCCATGGTATCCAGATACAAACGTTCACGTGTCAGTTGAGGTGCGGCAATATATTGCGGTAATAATTCATTAAAACGGGCAACTTCACCACTGGCTTTTAATACCACTTGCTCTTTATAGCCTAATGACTCTTCTTCCAGTCGTTTGACCTGACCTCGCGCTTTAGGCTCTGTTTCACGTGCATAAGCTTCCGCTTCACGGATAAAACGTTGTTCATCTTCTTGTGCGGAAATAGCATCGTCAAACGCATCTTTTACTTCTTCCGGCGGACGAGCAGGCAAGAAGTTTACGTCGGCGATAGCAATCCCCATATGGTAAGGGTTAATGATACCCTCAAGAGCCTGCCAAGTTCCTTGACGCACCTTTTCGCGACCACGTGTTAATAACTCGTCCATACTGGTATGGCCAACAACATAACGCAGCGCACTGTCGGTTGCTTCACGCAAACTATTGTCCGCATTCGTCACACTGAACAAATAAGCCCGCGGATCTACTACTCGGTATTGAACATCCATTTCAACCCGAACTACGTTTTCATCTTCGGTCAGCATAAAACCCGAGGAAGGCATCGATTTCACAGATTCCACATCAACCGGGATCACTTTATCAATAAAAGTCCATTTCCAACGTAAACCAGGGTCGACGGTTTCATGGTATTTGCCAAAGCGTAACACCACACCACGCTCAGCTTCTTCGATGGTATAAAAACCACTACCGATCCAGATGACGACAGCTAATAAGGCAAAAATGATGAGACCGGTGCTACTGCTTGAGCTATCCGGGCTTTGACCACCGAAAGATCCTGATAACTTGCCCCATACATTTTTCAGTAATTTTTCCAAATCAGGTGGGATCTGACTTTTTCCTGTATTTTTCCAGGGGTCTCGATCTTTGTCATTATTGTTTCCAGGCTCATTCCAGGCCATTCGAGTCTCCGTTGATTCTCATATTGTGTTGTAACTGCCAACGCACTGGCACATTAATCTTTAACAATGAAATTAAGAATGTTGTCGCCTTCTTGTTTAACAAGACGTAACCATTCCACTTCGGAAAGACGGATTTGAATTAGACAATCGCCATCTTCACCATAATTTTCCCGCTGTATCGCTTTTAGTTCATATAATCGGCTGCGTAAACGTGCTGCAGATATTGGCAATTTAAGCTGAAATTCGGCAACCGACACACTTAATAGTTCATCTAAGACAGATAAGAGTAAATCGGTGCCTTCACCGGTTAGCGCCGATAACCATACCGCAACTGGCTTGCCCGTGTCATCTCGCTCAATCCGAGGCATTCCTTCGGGAAGACAATCAACTTTGTTATAAACCAGTAGCTGCGGCACTTCATCTGCTTCAATTTCATGCAGTACTTCATCAACCTGAGCGATATTATCTTGTACTCGTTCATCAGCACAATCGATCACATGCAACTGTAAATCAGCCTCGCGAGTTTCTTGCAGTGTGGCTTTAAATGCAGCAACTAGATCGTGTGGTAAATGTCGGATAAAACCAACCGTATCCGCTAATACTACTGGCCCCAACTTGGCTAATTCAATTCGGCGCAATGTGGGATCAAGGGTGGCGAATAACTGATCAGCCGCATACACCTTCGACTGTGTCATACGGTTAAACAGAGTCGATTTACCCGCATTGGTATAACCAACCAATGACACGACAGGAATCGCATTACGGACACGCGCTCGGCGCCCCTGTTCACGTTGTTTTTCAACTTTATCTAGTCGACCAAGAATATTGGAAATTTTTTCTCTGATCAGACGACGGTCAGTTTCCAGCTGGGTTTCACCCGGACCACGCATACCGATCCCGCCTTTTTGGCGTTCAAGGTGTGTCCAACCACGAACTAAGCGACTTGAGATATGGCGCAACTGAGCTAATTCAACCTGGAGTTTACCTTCATGAGTTCGCGCCCGTTGAGCAAATATATCGAGGATGAGTGTCGTACGATCCAGTACACGGCATTCGAGAATACGCTCGAGGTTTCGTTCCTGCGCGGGAGTTAAAGCATGATTGAAGATAACCAGATCCGCCTCTAAACGACGAACTTCTTGTGCTATTTCATCTGCTTTACCGGTACCGATAAAAAACTTGGCTTGTGGGGAGTCGCGACGGGTAGTAACAGTGCCTAAAATGGTTGCCCCTGCAGAGGTAGCCAACATTTCCAACTCACGCAAATCTTCTCTGGCAGCTTCATCCTTAAAATCGACGTGCACCAGAATAGCCTGTTCTCCGCCTTGATAGCGTTCAAACAAGTGATAACTCCTCAGTAACTAACAACGATCTCCCTGCCGGAATAGCAGGGAAAATGCAGGTTACTACTCTTCAGACTGAGAATCGCCTTCACCAGCAGTTGGCGTATGATGTGCTACCGGACGAGCAGGAACCACGGTAGAGATAGCGTGCTTATAAACCATCTGGCTGACAGTATTTTTCAAAAGGATCACAAACTGATCGAACGATTCCACTTGTCCCTGCAGTTTAATGCCATTAACCAGATAGATAGACACAGGAACGCGTTCACGACGTAATGCGTTCAAAAATGGGTCTTGTAAGGATTGCCCCTTAGCCATGTTATTGTCCTTATAGTTTTGTTTTAATTGAGCAAGGCGTTAAATATTAAAGTAGCAGATATTATAGAGAACGTCATGCGCTTGTGATGCTCTGACAAACAATATCTGCGTTATTGACTGCACCAGTTTCAAGCCACGTCACGTTTTCCCAACCTCTTAACCAAGTCATTTGTCGCTTGGCCAACTGACAGGTAGCAACAATACCGCGGTAGACCATTTCATCGTAACTCATCTTCCCTTCCAGATATTCCCACATCTGCCGGTATCCGACACAACGAATAGAAGGTAAATCGGCATTCAGATCTCCGCGCTGGTAGAGCGCTCGGACTTCTTGCTCAAAACCTTGCGACAACATTAATTGATAACGTTCAGCGATACGTTGCCGTAACAACTCACGGTCCGTCGGCGCAATAGCAAATTGTAATGTCCGGTAAGGCAGTTGCTCGCCTTTGGTCTGCGTCAATTCGGTTAACGTTTTGCCACTGATACGATACACCTCAAGCGCTCGGGACAGTCGCTGTGGATCATTCGGATGAATACGCGTCGCAGAGACGGGATCAATCTGCTGCAACTGTGCATGCAAGGCATCCCAGCCGATTTGTTCTGCTTCGCTTTCAATTGCTTGGCGAATAAGCGGATCAGCCGCAGGCAATGGTGACAGCCCTTCCAGCAACGCTTTGTAATACAGCATGGTTCCGCCGACCAGCAATGGAATACGCCCCTGTGCTACGATCGACTCTATTTCACGTAATGCATCACGGCGAAAATCAGCAGCGGAATAGGCTTCTGTCGGATCAATAAGATCTAATAAACGGTGCGGCGCTTGTGCTTGCTCAGCTGCGGTGGGTTTAGCCGTACCAATATCCATGCCCCGATAGACTAATGCCGAATCAACGCTGATGATGTCACATGGCAAACGTTTTGCTAATTCAATCGCCAGTGCGGTTTTACCCGATGCGGTTGGCCCCATCAGAAATATCACAGTTGGGCGTTGTGGATCAGTCACGAGAAAAAACCTCTAAAATATTTGTAATATCAACGTGCTGCACAAGATGAGTATTCATTTGCCAGTCCGCGATATGGTTTTGCATCCACTGCCACAATGACTGTGCTGACGCCGTTGAATAATGCAGTGGAATAAGGCCCGGTAATGTTAGCCAGCTGGAAATAAACGAATGCCAGTCTGCTTGCGAAACCACAGGTGGATAACCATCTAATAATTGCAATAACGCTGGCACCGTAGAAACCAGATCTGTTTGTCTCAGTATTGCTGGCACAGCCTGAATAATCAGTTGCTGACTCTTCGATGAAGTCAGACGCAGGCCAAGTTTTTGCAACCAGGAAGCATATTCATATTCGTTCAGCCAATCTGCAGATTGAATGGTCTGTAACCGTTGCGGGATCAGTAAAGGCTGCGAAGTTAAACCTTCATTCAATAAGCCACTAAACTGAGTTAACCATTGCTGATGCTGGATAGCACGCAGATCAGCCAGTACTAAGGTTTCACCTTGTGCTGATAATAAATAACGCTCGCGGAATACGCGTAATACCAGCCAATCAGTTGTATTACTAGCTTCATATTCAATATTTGGAGCAGAAATAGCAGCAGGTAATTCAGCATGCAACAACGCACTGTACGAACGTAGCTGCGAACCCGATGGCGAGGTATAACCGCCAGTCGGCGCAGTATATTGATGCTGGCTGGTTACACTGGGTTTTAAAGGCGTTACCGGATAGTCGGGTGCGGATTCTTCTATGCCAGAAAAAGCATGCTCAGTAGCTTCAGCACTATAAGCCGTCTGTAATGCCTGGCCAATAACCTGCACAATAAAGTCATGAACCTGCCGGGCTTCATGAAAACGAACTTCATGCTTTGATGGATGTACATTCACATCAACCTGACGCGGATCTAACTGCAGATAAAGCACATAGGATGGCTGAAATGATGCGCCACTGTATTCAGTATAAGCTTGCCGAATAGCATGATTCAGCAGCTTATCTCGCATCATGCGGCCATTCACATAACAGTATTGAACTTCACCAATATTCGTGAGTGGCTGTGGCGCTAGCCAACCATACAGACGTAAGCCAAGATGTTCACTGTCAACACGCAAAGCTGCTTGCATAAACTCATTACCACAAGCTTGTGCAACGCGTTGCTCTTGTAATAACTCGCTTTGCGCCGGGCGATATTGCCGCAGTAATTTACCGTTGTGTTTTAAGTTGATCGCAACATCAAAACGACTCAGCGCTAAACGCCGTAGCAATTCATCAATATGTCCAAACTCTGTTTTTTCGCTACGCAAGAAACGTCGGCGCGCAGGGGTATTGAAAAACAAATCGAGGACTTCAACGGTAGTACCGATAGGGTGTGCCGCCGGTTTAATGGTGACATCCATCTCTCGGCCTTCTGCATAAGCTTGCCAGGCTTCATTTTGTTCTGCGGTACGGGATGTCAGCGTTAAACGGGAAACCGAGCTTATCGAAGCTAAAGCCTCGCCACGAAACCCAAGGCTGGCGATATGTTCAAGATCATCGAGTGTTGCCACTTTTGAGGTCGCATGCCGAGCCAGAGCTAACCCCAGCTCAGCACTTGGAATGCCACCGCCGTTATCACGGATACGAATGAGCTGGATGCCACCTTTTTCCAACTCAACATCAATCCGGTTGGCGCCTGCATCCAGACTGTTTTCCACCAGCTCTTTGATAACAGATGCAGGGCGTTCCACCACTTCGCCAGCAGCGATTTGGTTTGCCAGAATAGCTGGCAGTATTTGAATTGGCATATCAAATAGTCGGAATAATGATGACTTGCCCGATCAGCAAATTATCAGATTTAAGCTTATTCCGATTACGCAGTGCTTTTTTGCTGACGCGATATTGTTCAGCCAGCCCCGATAAACTTTCACCGGTTTTAACAACGTGTTTATGCGAATCAGATTCAGCGGCATTCGCTGAGGTACCATTTTTTTTGCTGGATGAATTCACCAGCGTGCCACCACCACTTGGCAAATTACGACCATAATAATCGCGTACACCGCTAAAAATAGCATTTGCCAATTGTGATTGATAATCGGCAGATGCCAGCAAACGCTCTTCCTGAGGGTTAGAAATAAACCCCGTTTCAATCAGCAGTGATGGAATATCCGGTGCTTTCAGCACTGCCAGACTGGCATGTTCAGGCCGTTTTTTATGTAATGTCGCAACATTACCGATCCGGCGCAGAACACGGCGACCGATGTCATAACCTTCACTGCGGGAATTATCCCAGGAAAGATCCAGAATGGTTTGTGCCAGATATGGATTAGGCTCCGTTTCGGCAATCACTTTGCCAGCCCCACCGAGTAACTCAGTGTGTTTGCTTTGCTGATCCAGCAACTTATCCATCTCTTTATCAACACGCTTGGCCGATAAGATCCAAACCGATGCCCCTCTCACTGTATTACTTGGGCCACTGTCGGCGTGAATAGAGATCAACAAGCGGGCATTCTTACGACGAGCGATAGCAGAACGTTCATCGAGTTCAACAAAATTGTCGCGTGAACGCGTCATTATCGCCCGCATACCCGGCTGATTATTAATTAGGTTTGCCAGTTTACGGGCAATACCCAGCGTCACCGTTTTTTCATAGGTATGCCCCGGGCCAATGGCTCCAGGATCTTTACCGCCGTGCCCGGCATCAATCGCTACGATAAATGGACCACCATTGCTCGGTAAGACCACTTTACTGGTGTCGGGTGAGTTATCAGGCTCATCAGCTGCGGGTGACGAATCTGAGGCCGCTAATTCTTCTTTAGAAATAAGATCACTGAATTGAATCACTCGGCCTGCCACCGCTTTATCTATTTTGGCTGTGGGCGGCTGCGCTTGTAATACAGCATTATTGGAATTAGATGTTGCAACTGGTGTTTGAGTAGTTTCTGTTTTCACCGTTATTGCGGGTGATGTGAGTTCATTACGCGATACCACTGTAACTGGCGGCACATCCTTAGTTTTGGTTGATGCAGGATCGGGTGCAGACACCGGCGATCCCGTGCTATTACCTGATATGCCATTTTTAGCAATCAAAGTGCCCGGTTTGATATCAATCACTAAGCGATGATGGCGATAATTCGCCTGTGGTGCTAATGAGAATATTTGCGGTTTTACGCCATTAGCCAATGCAAATTCCACCTGCACTACGTTACCTGGCAGACTATTGCGGCGAATGCTGCGTAAAAAACCTTCACAACCAGCAGTACGGGGAACCGGAAACGGTGTGCCAGTAATATCCTGAAAAGCGATAATCAGGCTATTTTTACCAGTATCAATGGTAAAACTGTAATTCGGCTGACTTTCCAGATCAAACACCATGCGCACTTTTCCCTCTGTGGGGGAAATACGTAATTGTTTGATCTGATTTGCCGCCGCAGGCCATGCCAATACAGCTAATAAAATAAGAAGAATTCTGATTTTCACGATGGATTCAATCTGGAAATAATAATTTCACCGATGTCCGAACGGGCGGTAATTTCTGCTCGTCTGGCGCCATGTTCATAATGCAATGTAATTTCAAGATCTGGAGTGGGTAACCAGCCAATGCCTTTTTCCGGCCATTCAATTAAACATAAACAGTCGGGCGCAAAATAATCGCGGATCCCCATAAATTCAAGCTCTTCCGGATCAGCTAAACGATACAAGTCGAAATGATAAACCTGCCACTTGGGCAACTCATAAGCCTCAACCAGCGTATAGGTGGGGCTTTTTACTTTGCCCTGATGACCTAACGCGAGCACGAAGCCACGCGATAATGTTGTTTTACCCGCACCAAGATCACCATGCAAAAAAATGGTGGCAGATTGATGACATGCCTGAGCAAGCTCTGCACCTAACGCGACAGTAGCATCACTGTCAGCGAGTGTCCGTATCAGCGTTTTTCCCATGTTGATACCTTTGAGGATTGACCAGTTTTTGTAACCAGAAGAATAAATCTGAAGCCAGCATACCGCGCTCACCCTGTTCTCTGGCAATTTCATTCGCCGCTTTGCCATGAAGCAGTGCGCCGCAACAAGCTGCATCAAATAACGTCAGCCCTTGCGCTAAAAGGGCCGCTATAATGCCAGAAAGTATATCGCCCATGCCACCGCTGGCCATGCCCGGATTACCTTCTGTGCAAATCGCCATCTGTTTGCCATCAAAGATCAGCGTGCCTGATCCTTTTAATAATACCACGCCACCATAGCGATGGTGTAATTCCTGAATCGCCGCAAAACGATCAGCTTGTATATCGGCAATCGTAGAATGTAATAAGCGGGCAGCTTCGCCTGGGTGCGGCGTTAACACCCAGTTTGCTCTGGATTGCGGATATTGTGCCAGCCAGTTTAATCCGTCAGCATCGAGCACCATACGCCCTTGAAACGCGATGAACTTTTCCCACTGCTGTTTGCTCCATTCATCAAAGCCAAGCCCAGGGCCTGCCACTAACACATCAGGCCACTCCAGCGTGTCAGCAGTAAGATGTTGGCATAACATCAACTCAGGTCGCCCTGAAAAAACCAGCAATTGATTATCAGGATGGCAAAATACCCGCACTAAGCCCGCACCGGCTCGCAAGGCCGCTTCACCGGCCAACCGGATCGCTCCGGGCATTCCTAAACCACCACCCGCTAATAATACTTTACCGTTATTACCTTTGTGCGCTGTACGTGCCCGCAATGGTAACAGCGGCAAAACAGCGCTGTAATCGAGTAGACGAATGCCACCCGTATCGCAATATTGGCTATCACTGTCTTTTAAATCTGAGAAATAAAGCTCGCCTGTGAAATCAGCAGCCATGCCGGTCAGTAAACCCGGTTTCAAACCAACTAATGTCAGCGTAGTTGTTGCGTGAACAGCACCACCCAGCGGCATACCCGTGTCTGCATTTAACCCACTTGGAATATCAACAGCCAGCACAGGCGACGCTTGCCGATTGATAAATTGGATCCACGCTAATAAATCACCGCGTAATGTTGTAGACGGGCCAATCCCCAACAAGGCATCAATGATGACATCGGGCTGACCATGCAGTGATTGTAACGAGCCATAAGAGCCACCGGCTTTCAGCCAATCATGCCGGGCTTGTTCCGCCGGAATACCAGGAGAAGGTTCATCAAAAGCAGCAACCTGCACACTATAACCGGCTTGTTTTGCCAAACGAGCCAGCACATAGCCATCACCGCCGTTATTACCCTTCCCGCAAAAAATCCAAAGATGACGGGCTTTCGGCCAGCAGTGTCGTAACGTATGAAAGAGTGCTTCACCCGCACGTAACATCAGCTGATAAATAGAGATATGTTGCGCTACAATCAGCTGTTGTTCCATCTGGCGGATCTGTTCGGTGCGCCAACTGTACTGTGGTAAACTCTCGCGTACTTTGATGATAACCGGTGCGCTGTGATTCATGACGACCACACTCGATTTGCAAAAGTTAGCTCACGATATCAAGCAATGGGGGCAAGAGCTAGGCTTTGATCAGGTCGGGATCACAGACTGCGATTTAACCAGTGAAGAGCCACAATTGGAAAGCTGGCTAGCGCAGAATTATCACGGTGAAATGGAATATATGGCACGCTATGGTTTAATGCGTGCCCGCCCCGCTGAGCTACAATCCGGCACTCGTTCCGTAGTTTCTGTGCGAATGAATTATCTGCCTCCGCTGGCGAAAATTGCCGAAGTACTGGATAACCCAACACAAGGGTATATCAGTCGTTATGCGCTCGGGCGCGACTATCATAAAGTCTTACGCAATCGTCTGAAACAACTCGGTGAACGCATTCAACGCGCCACCGGTGATCTGCAATTTCGTCCGTTTGTCGACTCCGCCCCGATCATGGAACGCCCGCTGGCCGATAAAGCGGGTTTAGGCTGGACTGGCAAACACACCCTGCTCATCAACCAGCAAGCCGGTTCCTTTTTCTTTCTCGGCGAATTATTGATTGATTTAGCCTTACCCGTCGATGAGCCAACGCAGCCCTCTTGCGGGAACTGCAGTGCTTGCCTGCAGATCTGTCCTACTGGCGCGATTGTAGCCCCCTATCAGCTGGATGCCCGCCGCTGTATCTCTTATCTGACCATCGAGTTGGATGGCCCGATCCCGGAAGAATTCCGTCCGCTGATTGGTAATCGTATTTATGGTTGTGATGATTGCCAATTGATTTGCCCATGGAATCGTTATGCTGTCATTTCTGCAGAGCACGATTTTTCTCCACGTCATGAATTGCATACACCAGAACTGCTGACGCTTTGGTCATGGGATGAAAAAACCTTTCTCAAAACTACCGAGGGCAGCCCAATACGCCGTATAGGTTTTGAAAAATGGCAACGTAATATTGCGGTTGCGCTCGGCAATGGCCCAGCCTCAGACGAGGTAATTCAGGCATTACAAGCCAAACACAGGGCGAAACCACCGAACTGGTGCAGGAACATATCGACTGGGCTTTACGGCAATTACACACGAAACAAATAGCTGATGACAAAAAACATGCACGGTTGATCCGTTGTATTTATAAAGGCTTACCAGAACATGCTTAAAGGATGATGTATGCGTATTTTAGGAGTCGATATTGGTGGTACCGGTATCAAAGCAGCCGTCGATCGAAACACAAACCGGCGAACTCATCAGCGAACATAAACGCATTCCGACACCGCAACCCGCTACACCGGAAAATATAGCCAGCAGTCTGGCGCAAATGGTTGCAGACCTAGCCTGGTCTGGGCCGATCGGCTGTGGTTTCCCAGCAACCGTGCATCATGGTGTCGCTTACAGTGCCAGTAATATCGATCCCAGCTGGATCAACACCGATGCAAAAACCTTGTTTTCAAAGAGTAACTGGTCAGCCTTGTTTCGTGGTGAATGATGCCGATGCCGCTGGGATGGCTGAAATGCGTTTTGGTGCCGGTCAAAATAATCGAGGGGTCACTATCTTGCTGACTATCGGCACCGGCATTGGTTCGGCGGTATTTGTGAATAGTCAGCTACACCCAAATACAGAACTGGGGCATGTGCGTTTTGGCGATAGTATTGCCGAGCGTTATTGTGCTGAGTCGGTACGCATCAAGCAAAATTTAAGCTGGCAGGAATGGGGAATTCGATTTAATGAATACCTGAATCATTTGGAATTTGTTTTTAATCCCGATCGATTCATCATTGGCGGTGGCATTGCTGAACACATGGCGCGATTCGAGCCTTACCTGCACACTAAAGCGTTAGTGCTACCAGCACGTAGTCTGAACCAAGCTGGGATTATTGGTGCCGCGTTATTTGCAGAAAGCCAAATTTAGACGAATAAAAAAGCCTCGCGGATCAGGCGAGGCTTTAATTTGGAATACTAATTTATTCGCTGGCTGGTTTATTTTTTACATCAATAAACGGCACCGCACTGTTTGGCAGCATCGTTTGCGGTAAAGCACCATTCCAACGTTCTGCTTTGATCAATTCAACCAAATTCGGGTTCTGACGTAAGGCATCCCCTTTGGCCTTAATCGCAGCTGCTTCCGCCTCACCTTTCATCCGTGTTGCATCTGCTTGTGCTGCCGCTTGTGCTTTCACACTTTCAGCCTGCGCTTTTGCCTGCGTTACAGTAATTTCCGCCTGAACTTTTTCACGTAATGCATTTTGTTGTAACTTGGCAACTTCCACTTCCGCCAGCATTCTCTGCTCTACCGATTGCTCATAAGCCTCAGAGAAGTCGATATTATCTAACTGCACACTCTCAATTTGAATCGGGCCTTGCAGCACTTTAGATACTGAATCATAGATGTCCGCATTTAATTTAGCCCGATTCTGAATTGAGCTGGCTGCGACATAACTACCAAATACCGTCTTCACTGCTTGTGGTAAACGAGGTTGGATAATTCTGGCTTCTAACGATGGCAAAGAACCGAATTCCGAATAGATCTTCTGTAATTCTGACTCTTGTGCATGCCAGTTGATTGAGACATCGAGCGTTGCTGGTTGCTGATCACGCGAGTAAGCCGGTAACTGAAAATGCGATACCTGCGTCTGCAAACTTATCGTATGTGTTGATTCAAGTATCGGGATTTTGAAGTTAAGGCCCGGCTCTGCGATGCGTTGAAAAGCACCGAAGCGCAAGACAATACCACGTTCGCCCTGATCCACCGTAAAGTATGAGCTGAATAATACGAAAGCAACCATGGCAGCCAAAACTACAAAAATGGCCGGTTTACCTGCTGATGATGGCTTAATATTGACGGGATTCTTGGAGACATCAAACATACTTTATCCTAATGCTTTATGCTTAGTTATATTGAGTAGTTTGATTATATTCGAATTTGGAGCGGGAAACGAGACTCGAACTCGCGACCCTAACCTTGGCAAGGTTATGCTCTACCAACTGAGCTATTCCCGCGTCGCATGGTATTGAACTGATTAGATATTGGAGCGGGAAACGAGACTCGAACTCGCGACCCTAACCTTGGCAAGGTTATGCTCTACCAACTGAGCTATTCCCGCATAATATCTGAATCATTTTTGAAAAATTGGAGCGGGAAACGAGACTCGAACTCGCGACCCTAACCTTGGCAAGGTTATGCTCTACCAACTGAGCTATTCCCGCGTCGCAATTGTGTAAGAAACTGATTTGGAGCGGGAAACGAGACTCGAACTCGCGACCCTAACCTTGGCAAGGTTATGCTCTACCAACTGAGCTATTCCCGCAATCAGTGCTCTTGCACAGGGCCCGCATTATAGGGGGGAAGACCTCAAATGCAAGAGCTTTTTAAAAAACCGCTACTAAATGCACATTTCGCGTTCAACGCGTTTAAATAGTAAACACTCGTTCACGATAGAACTGCATTTCCGCAATCGATTCACGAATATCGTCCAGTGCCTGATGGCTGCCAGTTTTAGTAAATTGATCGAGAATTTCTGGTTTCCAGCGCCGCACCAGCTCTTTCACTGTGCTGACATCAATATTACGGTAATGGAAATAACGCTCCAACTCCGGCATATATTTCACCATGAAGCGGCGATCCTGACCGATACTGTTACCACACATTGGCGATTGGCGCTCGGGTACCCACTCTTTCATAAATTCGAGGCACACGGCGATTGCTTTCGCTTCGTCATATTCACTGGCACGCACTCGCGCCACTAAACCTGATTCACCATGAGTACGGGTATTCCACTCATCCATACCAGCTAACACTTCATCCGACTGATGAATAGCCAGCACCGGCCCTTCCGCCAATATGTTCAACTCTTTATCCGTAACAATCATAGCTATTTCCAGAATACGGTCAGTTTCTGGTTCCAGACCGGTCATTTCCATGTCTAACCAGATCAGATTCTGTTCATTTTGGCTCATCGCATGTCCTTGTTATCGGGAAAATCAGTAATCAGGTGTATCATAGCGACTTTCTCTATTATTGCGAAATTGACACTGTGGCGAAAAAACCAAAACTCAGTCATGGCCAGCAACGCCGGGTCAGTGCTAATCACCAAAAACGTTTGCAAAAACCACAAGCGGATATTGATGACAGCCTGTTAGGCCCGCCGCTGGAAGGACTGGTGATCAGTCGGTTCGGAAAACACGCCGATATTGAAGATAGCAACGGTGAAATTCATCGCTGTAACATGCGTCGCACTTTAGGCAGTCTGGTCACCGGCGATCGCGTCGTTTGGCGTGCTGGTAGTGAAGCCTTGCAAGGGATCAGCGGTATCGTCGAAGCCGTTCATCCACGCCAGTCGGTACTGACCCGCCCCGACTTTTACGATGGGATCAAACCAGTTGCCGCAAATATAGATCAAATCGTGATCGTCTCTGCGGTGTTGCCAGAGTTCTCGACTAATCTGGTTGATCGTTATTTGGTGGCTGCTGAACACGTTGAGATCCAGCCTCTGTTAGTGCTGAATAAAATCGACTTGCTGGATGACGTTTCGCGCGAGAAGCTGGAAAAGCAGTTAGATATTTATCGCAACCTCGGTTATCCACTGCTGAATGTCAGTTGTGAAACTGAACACGGTCTGGATGAATTACAAGCACAACTAAAAGATAAAATCAGCGTGTTTGTTGGGCAATCCGGTGTCGGTAAATCATCACTGATCAATGCGTTAGATCCGCATGCAAAAGCGCTGACCGGCGAAATATCCGATCAATCCGGCTTAGGCCAGCACACCACCACCACTGCCCGTCTGTATCATTTTGCCAACGGCGGTATGCTGATCGATTCCCCCGGCATCCGTGAATTTTCGCTGTGGCATCTGGAAAATGATCGCGTCACCTGGTGTTTTAAAGAATTCCGCGACTATTTAGGCGGTTGTAAATTCCGTGATTGTAAACATGGGACAGATCCGGGTTGTTTGATCCGGGCCGCAGTGGAAGAAGGCAAAATCGCCGCTGAACGCTATCAAAACTATCACCGGATTCTGGAATCGATGCAGGATGCACGCAATATGCGGCATGTCAGCCGCGAATAATTTTCACTCTGGTGATGAAGTGGCGTAGAATTCGCGCCCTTTATTTATTATTGATTTGTTTGAGGTTCACCATGAAATTGCTGGATGTGCTGAAAATAGCAGCCCAATATCTGTTACCAAAACATGCGGTGTCCCGACTGGTCGGTTATCTGGCAGCTGCAGAAGCCGGTGCCGTGACAACTTGGCTGATTAAGGCGTTTATTAAGCGTTTTAATATCAATATGAGCGAAGCCGAGTTTGAAGATCCGACGCATTACAAAACCTTCAATGCCTTTTTTACCCGCAAATTAAAAGAGGGTCTGCGCCCTATCGTCGCTGCTCCTGACACGGTTGCCTTGCCGGTAGATGGTTGTATTAGCCAGTTGGGTAACATTCAATACGGTCGCATTATCCAAGCTAAACGTCATGATTTCAGCGCCCGCGAACTGCTGGGCGGCGATGACGATTTATCAGATCAATTTCAGAACGGCAAATTTGCCACTATCTATCTGTCACCCCGCGACTATCACCGCATTCATATGCCGCTGGATGGTGAATTACAGAGCATGGTGTATATCCCGGGTGATCTGTTTTCGGTCAATCCACTGACTGCGCAAAACGTGCCAAACCTGTTTGCCCGCAATGAACGCGTCGCTTGTGTCTTCAAAACACCGTATGGCCCAATGGCTTTGGTACTGGTGGGGGCAACCATCGTAGCCAGTATTGAAACTGTCTGGGCTGGCACTGTCACACCACCGGCCGGTAAACTGGTGAAGCGTTGGGACTTCCACGGCAATACCCCTATCTCGCTGAAAAAAGGTGAAGAGATGGGGTTATTCAAACTGGGTAGTACCGTCGTTTGTTTGTTTCCACCCAACATGTTGGAGTTTGCGGAACATCTCAAACCCGAGACTGAAACGCGTTTAGGTCAAATATTCGCACAACTCAATAACAGTTCAGTGCAATAACATTCTGCCACAGCAGATCTGGAATTCAGGTCTGCTGTTCCCTCTGAAACACCTCAAGTTCTTCTATAATCGCAACGCTTTGATGAGAAACAAGATCTTGATAGGTCATTTCTGGCAAAATATCGCGCGCGTCAGGATGACCATCCGGATAAAAGAGAGCTGATTCTCATTTTTACGTGTTTGCTTTCGCTACAATTTTTTAACACGTTAGAAATTAACTATTTCTGTTCATGCGTTTATCGACAAATAAGCAGAAGATGGTTGTACAGATTGAGTCTATTGTTAATAGACCATCAAAGAGTCGCATAACAAACGCTTGGATTTATGAGCCAGAGGAGGCCTAAGTGGACATTATCAAGACCGATGTCGCGATTGTCGGAGCAGGAGGCGGTGGATTACGAGCTGCGATTGCAATTGCAGAAAAAAATCCCGAGCTGGAAATAGCACTGATATCGAAAGTTTATCCAATGCGTAGCCATACTGTGGCTGCTGAGGGTGGTGCAGCTGGGGTAGTACGTGAAGATGATAGTCTCGACAATCATTTCCATGACACTGTTTCTGGTGGCGACTGGTTATGTGAACAGGATGTTGTTGAGTATTTCGTTGAGAATGCGCCGAAAGAGCTGACACAACTGGAACACTGGGGCTGTCCTTGGAGCAGAAAAGAAGACGGCAAAATCAACGTTCGTCCATTTGGTGGTATGAAGATTCCGAGAACTTGGTTTGCTGCCGATAAAACCGGCTTCCACATTCTGCATACCCTGTTCCAGACTTCGATTAAATATCCTTCTATTAAACGCTTTGATGAACATTTTGTACTCGATTTGTTAGTACATGATGGTCGTCCGCAAGGTGTGGTCTGTTTTGATATTCAAAATGGTGTCACCCGCATTATTCAGGCGAAATCCGTCATTATTGCTACTGGTGGTGGCAGTCGTACCTATCGCTTCAATACCAATGGTGGCATCGTTACCGGTGATGGTATGGCGCTGGCTTACCGCCATGGTGTACCACTGCGTGATATGGAGTTCGTTCAGTATCATCCAACCGGCTTACCCGGCTCTGGTATTCTAATGACCGAAGGCTGTCGCGGTGAAGGCGGCATTCTGCTGAATAAAGACGGTTACCGCTATCTGCAAGATTATGGTTTAGGCCCGGAAATTCCGGTTGGTGAAACCAAAAACAAATACATGGAATTAGGTCCGCGCGACCGCTTGTCACAAGCATTCTGGCAGGAACAGCAACGCGGTCGCACGATCGAATCGCCATTCGGTGATATCGTGCATCTGGATCTGCGCCATCTCGGCGAGAAAAAACTACTGGAACGTCTGCCATTCATTTGTGAACTGTCGCGTGCCTATATGGGCGTTGATCCGGTCAAAGAGCCGATCCCGGTTCGCCCTGTCGTTCACTACACCATGGGTGGTATCGAAACGGACGGAATGGGCGCAACCCGTATGCCCGGTCTGTTTGCCGTTGGCGAATGCGCGTCGAATGGTCTGCATGGCGCTAACCGTTTAGGTTCAAACTCCCTGTGTGAAATCGTGGTATTCGGCAAAGTGGCCGGTGAACAAGCAGCTTTGTTTGCTCAACAACAGAGCCATATCGACAGCAATATTCTGTATCGCCAGGGTATGGAAGTCGTTGCAAGATCAATGTCTCTGATGGAAAACGGCGGCACAGAAAATCCGGCGGATATCCGTAATGAGATGGGTGATACCATGGAAAGCGGCGTGGGTATCTACCGTACCGCTGAAACCATGCAAAATACCATTGATAAACTGAAAGAGCTGAAAGAACGTTACAAACGTGTTCGGGTAGCCGACAAATCATCGGTCTTTAACACCGACTGGCTTTACACCATCGAATTAGGCTTCTTGCTCGATGTCGCGGAATCAATCGCACATTCGGCTATGCAGCGCAAAGAGTCCCGCGGTTCGCACCAGCGGATCGACGGCTTTGAAGAACGTGATGATGTGAACTATCTGAAACACTCTTTAGCTTTCCGCAATGAAAATGGTGCTCCGACCATTGAATACAGTGATGTCAAAATTACCAAGTCACAGCCAGCAAAACGCGTGTATGGCTCAGAAGCAGAGAAGGGAGCGAAATAATGGCTGAGATCATGGATATTGAAGTATTACGGTATCGTCCTGAAGAGGATAACGAACCGTGGACCCAGCGTTATCAGGTACCATTTACCCATGAAATGTCGATCCTGGAAGCGCTGACCTATATCAAAGATCACATTGACTCAACCCTGAGCTACCGCTGGTCTTGCCGCATGGCTATTTGTGGTTCTTGCGGCATGATGGTGAATGGTAAGCCAAAACTGGGCTGCAAAACCTTCCTGCGTGATTACATCAGTGAAGGTAAAATCCGCCTTGAACCACTGGCGAACTTCCCTATCGAGCGCGATCTTGTGGTGGATATGTCCGATTTCATGCAGAAATTGGAAAAAATTAAGCCTTACATCATCCCGAAAGAAGAAAGAAATCTTTGCGATGGTGAATACATCCAGACGCCAAAACAGCTCGCGCAATACAAACAGTTCTCACAGTGCATTAACTGTGGCCTGTGTTACGCCGCCTGCCCGCAGTATGCACTGAAACCGGAATTCCTCGGCCCAGCCGCGATTGCCCTGCTCTATCGTTACAACGAAGACAGTCGTGATGGCGCTAAGGAAGAGAGAATGAAACTCATACACCAGGAAGCTGGCGTATGGAGTTGCACTTTCGTCGGTTTCTGTTCTGAAGTTTGTCCGAAAGGCGTTGACCCAGCTGCTGCAATTCAACTTTATAAAGCTGAAAGTGCAAAAGATTATGTCATCGCTATGTTCAAACCGGAGGACTGATCATGGATATCTCTCAAAGCAAACGTAAACCGTATGTCCGTCAGGTTAAAAAGAGCTGGTGGTTACGTAACAGTTTTTATACTGGCTACATGCTACGCGAAGGGACTTGTATTTTTGTGGGTGCTTACGCCGTTATCCTGCTTTGTGGTCTGTTGCGCTTAAGCCAGGGGCCTGATGCATTTGCTGGCTGGCTGAGTGCGTTACACAGCCCACTGGCGATATTGTTTCATCTGCTCGCCTTGGTTGCATGTCTGTTTCATGCCAAAACCTGGTTCTCTCTGGCCCCTAAAGCCATTCGTATCTTTAAGGGCGAAGAATTGATGCCGGAAAAACCAATCATTATGGCGCAATACATCGGTCTGGCAGTCGTTAGCGTGATCGTATTATTGATTGCGATCTTGGCCTGATAAGGAGCATTCACCATGAAACGTTCTGATGAACCTGTATATTGGTTATTGTTTGGTGCTGGCGGGGTTGTTGCTGCCGTACTGTTGCCGGTGTTGATCCTGATCACTGGCCTACTGGTTCCACTCGGTATTCTGAATGCCGACACCTTAAGTTATGAAAAAATGCACGCGCTGGCGACATCCTGGTGGGGGGCTCCCATCCTGTTAGCCGCCATTGCATTACCTATCTTTCATGCTATGCACCGTGTCTATCATGGTTTGCATGATTTAGGTATTCACCCGACTAAATTCCTGCATTATCTGTTGTATGATTTTGCATTTTTAGTTTCTGTCGCTGCGTTAACATTACTGATACAAATGCACTAACAAGCATTGTATCTCGCTAAAAGCAGCGTATGATGTCCAAAACCGGAGGCCTTAGAAACCTACCGGTTTTTTTGTGCCTGATTTTCAGTAATACATTGAGGCAATGACCCATGCGTATCGAAGAAGATCTGAAGCTCGGTTTTAAAGATGTCCTGTTCCGCCCTAAACGCTCCACACTGAGCAGTCGCTCACAAGTCGAATTACATCGCGAATTTCGCTTTCGTCACACACAAACCACCTGGCATGGTGTACCAATCATTGCGGCCAATATGGATACCGTCGGCACATTCACCATGGCCAAAGCGCTGGCCAGTTTTGATGTCATGACCGCGATCCATAAGCATTATAGTGAACAACAATGGCAAGCCTTCACGCAGCAAAGCAGCGATGCCATGTTGCAATATTGCATGGTGTCGACTGGCACATCAAACGATGACTTTCTGAAGTTGCAACGCATCTTAGCGTTGTCGCCTGCGTTGCGTTTTATCTGTGTAGATGTAGCTAATGGTTACTCTGAACACTTCACTGATTTCGTCAAGAAAGTACGGGATGCGTTTCCACAACACGTCATTTGTGCTGGCAACGTAGTGACCGGTGAAATGGTGGAGGAGCTCGTTCTGTCAGGTGCGGATATTGTTAAGGTCGGCATTGGCCCAGGCTCAGTCTGTACCACCCGCGTTAAAACCGGGGTCGGTTATCCGCAACTTTCCGCGATTATTGAATGTGCCGATGCAGCCCATGGCTTAGGCGGGCAAATCGTCGCAGATGGCGGTTGTACTTGCCCTGGTGACGTTGCCAAAGCCTTTGGCGGTGGTGCCGATTTCGTGATGCTCGGTGGTATGCTGGCGGCCCATGAAGAATCCGGTGGCGAGAAATTTGAACGCAATGGCAAAACCTTTATGCGTTTTTATGGCATGAGTTCATCCACTGCAATGGAACAACATGCCGGCGGTGTAGCGCATTACCGCGCTTCGGAAGGGAAAACGGTAGAACTGGCGTTCCGTGGTTCAGTCTCTTCCACTATTCAGGACATTCTGGGGGGGGTGCGTTCAACCTGTACCTACGTTGGCGCGGCCAAGCTGAAAGAGCTGACCAAACGCACCACGTTTATTCGTGTCAGTGAACAGGAAAATCAGATTTACGGTCGCGAATAATGACAAACGGGGCATAAAGCCCCGTTTAAATCCAAACAATCATATCAAACCGTGATATTAATGTTTGAGCCCACACGTTCATCGGAAGAACTTGCCGGTGTTGGTTGAGGAACAGAAACTGCCGCACTTTCAATCAACTGAAGTGCTGCTTGCCCCTGCGCTTCCTGCTGTTTTTTGGCCAAACTGGCAGTTAATGCTATTTGTCCATAATCAGCACTGCTTGCAGAAACATTCATATCTAATTCCCCTAAACTACACCTATATGAGTTAACTATAGCAGAAGCTGTGATTGTTTAAAAAACAATCATCACAAAAATTGCACTAATGCTATTACAACTGGCATGGTCAACGCACTTAATAACGTCGATAAAAAGACCGTCTGTGAAGCAAACTCCGGATCTGATTTATACTCTATCGCCAGCAATACGGTGTTAACCGCCGATGGCGCCGCAGCACAAATCACCATCACCTGAGCCACCACACCGTGGATGCCCCAAATCCAACAAACACCGGCAGCCAGCAACGGGCCCGCTAGCAGTCGCATCCCATTCGATACTAAGACACGGAAATTACGTACATACAGCCGCGTACTCGCCAGCTGTGCGCCTAAGGTGACCAATGCCGTTGGTACTAACCCTTGTGCCATCAGATCCATCGATGTCCAAAGCGGTTTTGGCACATCAATACTCAACCAGCGGCACAGCAAAGCCAGCAATACCGCATAGGTCATGGGCATGCGGAAATTATCCAACACTGCGGCTTTCCACGAACGGTTACTGCTGCTGGCGTTCATTACCCCGATGGTGTTCGTTAACAATTGCTGGATCAGCATCACAACAATTTGCACCGAAAATGCAAACGCCGTGTGATACATCAGCTGCACCAGCGGAATACAGTAATTACCACTGTTGTAAAAACAGACTGAATTGATAAATGCACTACGTTTACTGGCATCCAGCTTTAATAAGCGGGCACAACCCAGGCAAACCACCCAGAGCAATGCAAACAACACCAGATTAGCCAGGATGAGATCTTTGAGTAATGCGCTATTCAATTCCGTCTTATAAATCGTGGTAAACAGCAGTGCCGGAATGAAAATGTAAAACTGGATTTTGGTTAAGGTCGCAACATTGAGCGGAAATTTTCGCTGTAACAGGTAACCAGCACCAATGGGAATAAAAATAGGTAGGATGATATTAAAGAATAGAAAACTAACGGTCTGCATGCCCCCCTCCGATAAATTAGCAATAAATGGGTTAGCAATAGTAGACGGTTATTACAACACACCTGTCGCGCTATCTTTATGTTTTGTGACAAAAAAGCCGAGATTATTCAATATCGAGATATTTATGCAGTTGGATAGATAAACGCCAGTTACGTTGGATACAAACTCCCATCGCCAACGCTGTCGCCCGTGGTTTCTGGCTGATCGGTTGTAAACAAATCTCTTTTTCTGAGATATCAATATTGGCTAATAAAGCATCGAGTTGTGCAATATGTTTCGCCGTCGCGACCGGATGCTTGATCTCATTGGCCCGCAGTAAAGTTTCAGCCAATACCTCATACCCACCCGCCATCTTAATTTTTGGCGATACCGTGACCCAACAAGCGTCATCTGCACGGATTGGTTGGGTTCCGCTGGTTTCTATCTGAACTTGATAACCATGCGCCAATAACGTCTGCGATAATGCCATCAGATCGTATTCGCAAGGTTCCCCGCCAGTGATCACCACATGCTTTGCGGTATAACCTTGTTCAGAAAAACAAGACAAGATCTCTTCTGGGCTAAACCAACTCCAGGCAGCTTTAGGTTTTTTCGTCGTAAATTGCCGGATAGGGATAAGATGATCCGCATTCAGTTCCCATGAATGTTTCGTATCACACCACGAGCAACCGACTTTGCAGCCTTGCAGGCGAACAAAAATAGCCGGTACCCCGGAGAAAAAGCCTTCTCCTTGGATACTCTGGAAAATTTCATTGATGGGATAATGGTTTGTCATCTTTTTTCACCAGAAATGAAAAGACCAACCCCAAAGGATTGGCCTATTCAACGATGTCTATTACTGAATAAAATTATTCAGCAACAACAGCCACTTTAACAGTGGTGTTTACATCAGTGTGCAGGTGAACAACGATGTCGTATTCACCAACGCTGCGCAGAACGCCGTCCGGCATACGGACTTCACTCTTAGCAACAGCAACACCAGCAGCAGTGATCGCATCAGCGATATCACGAGTGCCAACTGAACCGAACAGTTTACCTTCGTCACCAGCTTTGGTAGCGATAGTTACGTTGGTCAGTGCAGACAACTGAGCAGCACGAGCTTCAGCAGCAGCTTTAACTTCAGCCAGTTTGGCTTCCAGTTCAGCGCGGCGAGCTTCGAAAGCAGCCAGATTGTCTTTGGTAGCCATTACAGCTTTACCTTGTGGGAACAAGTAGTTACGAGCAAAACCGCTCTTAACAGAAACTTTTTCACCCAGACCGCCCAGATGAGCGATTTTGTCTAACAGAATAACTTCCATTACCTTTCCTCGATTAGGTTGAGTTAGGCCAGTTGCCGATTACTTGTTATGCAGATCGGTGTACGGCAGCAGAGCCAGGTAACGAGCACGTTTGATAGCACGTGCCAGTTGACGCTGATATTTAGCACGAGTACCAGTGATACGGCTTGGTACGATCTTGCCAGATTCAGTAACGTAGTTTTTCAGAGTAACGGTGTCTTTGTAATCGATTTCGATTACACGTTCAGCAGTGAAACGGCAGAACTTACGACGACGGAAAAAACGTGACATGTCGATTATCCTCTATGATGACTGGAATTATTCAGCAGCTTCTTCAGCTTCTTCGGCACGCACGTCGTCACGACGTGGACGCTCTTCACGTGCTTTCAGCATCGGAGATACTTCAGTCACAGCGTGTTTAGTGCGCATGATCATGTTGCGGATAACCGCATCGTTGAAACGGAAGTTGTTTTCCAGTTCGTCGATAGCGCTCTGCTCAGATTCTACGTTCATCAGAACATAATGAGCTTTGTGCAGTTTGTCGATTGGGTAAGCCAGTTGACGACGACCCCAATCTTCCAGACGATGGATAGTACCACCAGCAGCTTTGATAGCACCGGTATAACGCTCGATCATGCCTGGAACTTGTTCGCTCTGGTCCGGATGAACCATGAATACGATTTCGTAGTGACGCATGAGTTGCTCCTTACGGGTTAGTAGCCTTCGTGATGGACCAGTCAAACCGTCGAAGGCAAGGAACTTAAAAAAAGTGACTGATTTTTGAAGGGTCGTATTCTATGCAGCGTATACTTTAATAGCAATCAGATTTTGTTATTTCTCTCATGAATTAGTACAGAGGTCAGGCTATGCATACACGAACCCGAATGGTCGCGCCGGTTGAAGCATTACCGGGCCGCACAACACCAATGGAACTGGAACCATTACATTATGTAAAACAGGTCAGCATGCTACCGCCTTACCCTGCTGGATTAGAGGTTGCCCATTTCGCCATGGGCTGTTTCTGGGGCGTAGAGCGGTTATTTTGGGAACAACCGGGCGTTTATGTGACTGCGGTCGGTTATCAGGCTGGCTATACGCCTAATCCGACGTATGAAGAGGTCTGCTCCGGTTATACCGGCCATGCGGAAAGTGTTCGCGTGGTGTTTGATCCGAAAGTCATTAGTTATACCCAATTATTAAAATTGTTCTGGGAGCATCATGACCCGGCGCAGGGCGCTCGTCAGGGTAACGATATCGGTACGCAATACCGCTCAATGATCCTGACCAGCAACGAATCGCAACAGCAAGAGGCGATCCAAAGTCGCGATCATTATCAGTCGGCCATGTGGGCGTATAATGATTCCCGCACCATTACGACCGAAATCGCTGTGGCACACGATTTTTATTTCGCCGAACAACACCACCAGCAATATCTGGCGAAAAACCCCGACGGATATTGTGGTCTGGCGGGTATTGGGATTTGTCTGCCGTCTAAATAAGGCGGAAAGAAAAAGGACGCTTCTGCGTCCTTTTTCTTAGTACGAAGTTTTGGGCAATAGAAAATTAACGCGAACCAATCTGAACCAGTTGACCTTCCCCACTCACAGCAAAACTCACCGCTGCGGCAGGTACAAAACAGGACTCCCCGGCTGATAAGATCAGCGTATCCGCACCGGCATGGATCGTCGCCGTACCATTCAAGCAAAACAGAATCAGCGCCGTGCTGGTTTCGCTGGCAATGGCTTCAGCACTCAGATTGACTAAGGTAAACGAGAAATCCGCCACCGGGATCGGATAATCACTGATTGGCCCCAGCACCATCGGCCGCATCAACAATTCCGCTGCCGGCTTGGCAACAAAATCCACATTTGCCAGCAGAGCATCAATGTCCATATGTTTTGGCGTTAAACCGGCACGCAATACGTTATCCGAGCTGGCCATCGCTTCCAGCCCAACCCCTTGCAGATAAGCATGCGGCGTTTTGGCGTACAGGAACATGGCCTCGCCTGGCTGTAAAGTGATGACATTCAACAGCAATGGCGCGAACAAGCCCATGTCTTCCGGATAAAACGCAGCTAAACGCAGCACTTCCGCGAACGCTTCTTTATCCTGATGATGCTGTGCCGTCGCCAGCAAGCGAGTCACCGTTTCACGACGCGCATCGCCTTGTAAACGCAATGAAGCGGCAAACAGCGCTTTTAGCGTCTCATCCGTTGGTTGCTGACAAAAAGCTTCGATTTCTGCTTGCAGTGCCGGTAGCGATAGCCCCTGCAGCAGTGAAACGATTTCCGCAAACTCACGGAAACCGTTCATTGCCCGATATGGCGTCAGCGCATAGACCAATTCTGGCTTGTGGTTGGGATCTTTGAAGTTACGGTGCGCGGCAGTGAGTGGCACGCCTGCTGCGTTTTCTGCCGCAAAACCGGCTTCAGAACTGGCTTTATCCGGATGCACCTGGATGGATAACGGTTCCGCAGCGGCCAGCACTTTAAACAGATAAGGCAGTTCGCCAAAATTCGCCTGCGCATCGCCCAGAACAGCGGCTGCATCTTGTTGAATGAAAGCATCTAAACGCAGGGTTTCGCCATGCTCGTTGATTAAAGTAGAACAGCCGTTGGGATGTGCCCCCATCCAGATCTCTGCCTGCGGCAGGTGCTCCGGGTTAGCAACACCATACATCTGCCGGAAAGCCTCTTTACTGCCCCAGGCATAGTTTTGAATGGGATTTTGCATCCGATAAATGCGGTTGGAGGAAAAACTCATTATGTGTACCTTCTACAGTGTTTTTTAACTACAACACGGGGAATAAACCCGAATGTCATTTCAACCTCAATGTGTCGGTCACATTCCATGAGTGCCCCCCACTGCATAGAATTAGACGCCAACTTTACTTTTGTACCCTTTAACGGGTATACGGTTCGGCTGAATCATTGATTAAAGCACAACTCAACAGCCGACTTTTTGCGATGAATTAATTCAGGCGGTAAACCTTAATATTATTAAAGCCCTGATCTTTCAGATACAACGCCTGCAGTTTGCTCATCACGCCACGCTCACAATACAACAGGTAGGTTTTGCTCTGGTCCAAATCACCAAACTGCGTCGCCAGTTTATAAAATGGTAAATGCAGAACGGTCATACCTTCCGGTGTAAACGGTTTTTCTTCATGCTCATCTGGTGATCGGATATCCAGAATCACTTCGTTTTCAGCCAAGGAAGAGGTGGTTTCCACTTCCTGCACTTGTGCGGCCGTTTCATTGGCAATATCACGAATATCCATCACTTTGGCATTCGCGATCACATTATCTAAGATCTCAAAATTGAATTTCTCTTCGTTAGCTAACACGTCGTCATAACGGGCTTTTACTGTTGGTTTATTGGAAATGACGCCGCAATATTCCGGCATGGTTTCCGCAAATTCCTGTGTACCAATCGCTCGCGCCTGATCGATGATGTCTTGTTTATCGCTGACGATCAGCGGGCGCAGGATCAACGTTTCTGTCACGCGATCAATGACCGACAGATTGGTCACTGTCTGGCTGGAAACCTGACCGACACTTTCCCCCGTTACCAGCGCTTCCACACCCATACGTTCAGCGACACGGGAAGCCGCGCGCATCATCATGCGTTTCAATACCACACCCATCAGGCCGTTATCGATTTTTTCTAAGATTTCACCGACCACCGGTTCAAAAGGCACGGCGACAAACTTCACTCGGTGCGATTGGCTGTATTTGCTCCACAAATAATAGGCGACCTGTTTTACGCCAATTTCATGTGCCGCACCGCCCAGATTAAAGAAGCAATAATGCACACGGCTGCCACGTTTGATGAACAGGTAAGAAGCCACGCCAGAGTCGAAACCACCCGACATCAGGCTTAACACGTCTTCTTGTGTCGATAATGGATAACCGCCCAAACCTTTATGAATCGCGGTCACCAGATAGAGCTGATCGTTTTCAATCTGCAGGTTAATTTGCAGATCAGGATTTGCGAGTCGAACACCCTTCGACGGAAAATTCTGATTCAGACCACCACCAACATAACGTTCAATTTCGATGGAAGAAAATTCATGTTTCCCTTTACGTTTTACCCGTACACAGAAGGTTTTATCGGCGATGGAGGAACCATAAACCGCCGCAGTGTGCTCGTAAATGCTGTGCAGATCGGTAAACGGCATCTGCGTAACTTCCAGAAATGCCTGAATACCAGGAATGCAGCTTAGGCGTTCCACCAGCTTATCGCGATTTTCGGGCGCATCATTTTTACTGGACACCATGAGCTTGTCCCAGTCGTTACGCACGGTGACGGTTTCATCCACTTTTTGCAGGACGTTACGGATGTTACCTTGCAAAATTTTCACCATGCGCTGGCGAACGGATTTACTTTTAATGGTGATTTCTGGAAACAGTTTAATGATGAACTTCATGTCAACGCTCGGTTAGCTGGCGAAAAGTGGCGCATTATAATCCAGCCGGCGCCAGAAACTAAGCCTTGTAGGGCGAGATCACAGAGTTTCTACGCCTGCACGATAGAGTAATGGTAAGATAGGTAAATTATTTACTTTGATAATCAGAACCCGTCATGGCCGCGAAAAAGACCGAATCATTAAGTTTTGATGCCGCTCTCGGCGAGCTGGAACAGATCGTTCAACAGCTTGAACAAGGCGATCTACCACTGGAAACAGCACTAAAACAATTTGAACGAGGCATTCAGCTGGCCCGGGTAAGTAAACAAAAATTAGAACAGGCAGAGCAGCAAGTGCAGATCTTGTTACAACAGGGTGAGCAGGAAAAACTGGCACCGTTTACTGTTGAACAAACCACTCGCTCGAGCGCAGAGGACGAATAAGTGTCATTGCAGACCTTTTCCCAGCACTATCGACAACGCATTGATAGCCTGCTGTTACAGCATATTGAAGCCTTACCCGATCTGTCCCCCAACTTAAAAGCCGCCATGCGGCATGGGCTGGTACTAGGCGGAAAACGGGTACGACCATTTCTGGTGTATGCCACCGGTTTAATGCTGGATGTTGAAGAAACCTTATTAGACGGCCCGGCGGCGGCTATCGAATGCATTCATGCTTATTCATTGATCCATGACGACTTGCCGGCGATGGATGACGATGACTTGCGTCGTGGTCATCCAACCGTACACAAAGCGTTTGATGAAGCGACTGCTGTGCTGGCAGGTGATGCCTTACAAACGCTGGCTTTCTCTATCTTAGCCGATCACCCATTCCCTGAACGCTTACGCGCACAGCAGGTCAAAATGCTGAGCGCTTTAGCACAAGCATCGGGTTATGCCGGCATGTGTGGTGGTCAGGCACTCGATCTGGCCGCTGAGGGCCAGCGTGTTGGCTTGCAGGCACTGGAACAAATTCACCGGCATAAAACCGGTGCACTGATTGAATGTGCCGTGCAATTAGGGGCGTTGTGTCAGCAGAATGTGACGGCGGAAACACTGTCGGCACTGAAAACCTATGCGGCGGCAATCGGTCTGGCGTTTCAGGTGCAAGATGACATTCTGGATGTGGTCAGTGATACCGAAACACTGGGTAAACCTCAGGGTTCAGATCAAGCTTTAGACAAAAGCACCTACCCTGCCCTGTTAGGTTTAGATGCCGCCCGTGAACTGGCGCGCGATTTACA
Organism: uncultured Tolumonas sp.; assembly: GCF_963676665.1. Classification (NCBI taxonomy): domain Bacteria; kingdom Pseudomonadati; phylum Pseudomonadota; class Gammaproteobacteria; order Aeromonadales; family Aeromonadaceae; genus Tolumonas; species uncultured Tolumonas sp. The sequence continues at coordinate 18,926 of NZ_OY781371.1, read as the reverse complement.
CCAGCAGGCACTCGCGGCACTGCAACCACTGCCTTACAACACTGAAATATTGTCTGCGTTCGCTGATTACATCATCGAGCGCGCATATTAATGTCGGATAATAACAAACCCATGACGATTGATATGACCGAATATCCAACGCTGGCATTAGTGAATTCACCAGCGGATCTGCGGCAATTCCCGGAAGAGCGTTTGACCCAGTTATGTCAGGAATTACGCACGTTTTTACTGCATTCCGTCAGCCGTAGCAGCGGCCATCTGGCATCCGGGCTCGGCGTCGTAGAACTGACCGTCGCATTACATTACGTCTATCAGACTCCGGTAGATAAACTGGTGTGGGATGTTGGTCATCAGGCCTATCCACATAAAATTCTGACCGGCCGCCGTGATCGGATGGAAACGATCCGCCAAAAAGGCGGGATACACCCATTCCCCTGGCGCGAAGAGAGTGAATACGACCCGCTGAGTGTTGGTCATTCCAGCACCTCAATTGGTGCCGCATTAGGTATGGCTGTTGCCGCAAAACGTCAGGGACTGGATCAAAAAGTCGTTGCCGTGATTGGTGATGGTGCTCTGACGGCCGGTATGGCATTTGAAGCGCTGAATCATGCCGGTGATCTGCACGAAGACATGCTGGTTATCTTAAATGATAACGAGATGTCGATTTCGGAAAACGTCGGTGCACTGAATAACCATCTGGCGAAATGGTTGTCTGGTTCGCTGTATACCACCTTGCGTGAAGGCGGCAAAAAAGTCTTATCCGGCATGCCTCCCGTGAAAGAACTAGCGCGGCGTGCCGAAGAACACATTAAGGGCATGGTGATCCCCGGTACGCTGTTTGAAGAGCTGGGCTTTAACTACATCGGCCCGATTGATGGTCACGACATCAAGGCGTTAGTCAAAACGCTGAAAAATATGCGCCAGCTGAAAGGCCCGCAACTGCTGCATGTGATGACCAAAAAAGGCAAGGGTTATGACCCGGCCGAAAAAGACCCTATCGGTTATCACGGTGTGCCGAAATTTAACCCCGAAGATGATTGTTTACCGAAGAATAAAAGCAGCAAACCGACTTTCTCCAACATTTTTGGGCAATGGTTATGCGATACCGCTGCCGTAGATAACAAACTGGTTGGCATTACACCGGCAATGCGAGAAGGCTCTGGCATGGTCGAGTTTTCCCAGCGATATCCTGACCGTTATTTTGATGTCGCGATTGCTGAACAGCACGCGGTTACCTTTGCCGCCGGGCTTGCTATCGAAGGCATGAAGCCGGTAGTGGCGATGTATTCCAGCTTTACGCAGCGCGCTTACGACCAGATCATTCATGATGTGGCAATTCAGAATCTGCCTGTGTTGTTTGCCATTGATCGTGCCGGTTTAGTCGGTGCCGACGGCCCGACACATCAGGGCGCTTTTGATATTAGTTTCCTGCGTACCGTGCCCAACATGGTGATCATGACGCCATCAGATGAAAACGAATGTCGCTTGATGCTCACCACCGGTTATCAGCTTAACCAACCTGCGGTAGTACGTTACCCACGCGGTAGTGGTTGTGGTGCCGCTCTCAGTGCTGAGCTTGATACCTTACCAATTGGCAAGAGTCGTATTGTGCGTCAGGGCCAAGGCATTGCCCTGCTCTGTTTTGGCACATTGTTACATCAAGCCAAAGTGGTAGCCGAAAAGCTGGATGCCACGCTGGTCGATATGCGTTTCGTAAAACCGCTGGATACTGAGCTGCTGAAAACCATTACCGCACAGCACGACATTTTGGTGACCGTGGAAGAAAATGCGATTCAAGGCGGTGCCGGTTCTGCCGTGAACGAGTGGATGATGACGCAACGCTTGTTAAAACCAGTGTTGAATATCGGTCTGCCAGATCGCTTTATTGAACAAGGCACCCAGGAAGAGATCTATCACGATCTGAAACTCGACAGTGCCGGCATCGAACAGCAGATCAAAGACTTTATGGCGTAATGAATTACGTTAGCCCAATAAAACAAAGGCTCCTGTTGTTACAGCAGGAGCCTTTGTTTATGAATATCAAAGCAAGCGTTTACCTTCTGCATCTACCACTTTTTCACCATCTTCTTTGGTGAACGCACCTTGTTGTGCTTGTGGCAGAATATCCAGCACCTCTTCAGATGGACGGCACAGCTTGGTGCCTAACTCAGTCACGACAATCGGGCGATTGATCAAGATCGGATGCTGCATCATGAAATCGATCAGCTGTTCATCTGACCATTTAGCATCATCTAAACCCAACTCAGTGTAGGGATCGCATTTCTTCCGCAGCACTTCACGCACGCTGATGCCCATATCGGCAATCAGTTTAACCAATGTCTCGCGAGTCGGCGGTGTTTCCAGATACAGAATCACATTGGGTTCGATACCGGCATTACGGATCATTTCCAGCGTGTTACGCGATGTGCCGCATTTCGGATTGTGGTAAATAGTCACTTCAGACATGGTTATTTCCCTTTCATGAGCATTAACGAGGAATACATTGTTCCGGATGTCCACCGCAACACTCGGCGGTCAGGTAATCTATCAGCTCCAGCATCAGCGGGACGTTCGCGCGATAACGCTGGAATCGACCTTCTTGCACGACTGACAACAAACCAGCATGCGCCATGGCTTTCAAATGGAATGACAGGTTATTCGGTGGTAAACCGAGCGAAGTGGCGATTTGCCCGGCCACCATCCCTTCCTGACCACACTTCACCAGCAAACGGTAAATATCCTGTCGGATGCCGGATGCTAATGATTCAAAAATGAGTGTTGCAGATTCTTTTTTCATGCTTCGATATTACAAGAGTAATTGAAATTATCAATATAGTAAAAATCCGCCTTCATAGAAGGCGGCATTGCTTTAGCGCCCCATAGGGGCGTACTTGGCTTTTACCCTGAGGGCCTTCGCCTTTCAGTTTAGATATTCTGCAATGACAATTGTTTATCATCCAGCTCGTGTTTCTCTTGGTACTTTACATATTTCTTTATCATTTCTGCATTCACACCTACGGTGTCAACGCAATAACCCTTTGCCCAAAAATGATTTCCCCATAACTTATGCTTTCTCAAATAGGGAAATTTATTGAACAATCGGATCGCTGTTCTTCCTTTCAAATGACCCATAACTTCAGATACTGATAACCTAGGCGGAATTTTTACCAAAAGATGCACATGGTCTATTTGGACATTTAATTCAACTATCTGTATTTTCAATTGGTCGCACAATATCCGAATCTGTCGATAAACTTCTTTCCCTACATTGTCTTTCAATATACGAAAACGGCACTTAGGGGTCCAAATTATGTGATATTGACAATGCCAGATCACATGGGATGCTTTTTCAAATCTACTCATGGATTTTCCTTATCGGTTGTGGGGACAACAGATTTGGATTTTCCATGAGTAGCATCTATAGGCAGAGCCAAAAAGTAGATAACCACGTCCATAGGACGTGGTTTTCAGTTAAAAATAAAAGCCAGCAGACGCTGGCTTAATATTTACCCCGCGAGCACCACACACAGCGGAGTTGTCACCGCCGCCAGCACGGTCGAAACTAACAGACTCGTCGCCATGACTCCTTCCATGGTTTTGAACTGCCGCGCCATCAAATAGACATTCACACCCGTCGCGATAGAAGCTAACAAAACAATAGCCTGCGTCTCCATGATCGGCAAACCAATCAACCGGGCAATTCCCCACGCCGCCAATGGATGTCCAATCAGTTTTAGTACACAGATACTGATCGATTGCCCCCAATTGCCACCGATCCCATATTCTGCTAATCCCATACCTAACGATAACAAGGCCATGGGTGCTGCTGCGCCACTGATCATGCCAACGGTATTATCAATCAGTAATGGTAATTTCCACCCGGTTAATCCCCACGCTGTACCCGTTAAAATGCCGAATACAATCGGGTTTTTCAGCACACTTTTCACAGTATGGAAAAAACCGCGGAATGAAAAACTACCATGTTTGGCCAGCTCGACAGAGACCGTGACTAGCGTCCATAAGATCAGCGAATTAAACACTAACACCAAGGCAACCGATGGTAACGCCGCATCACCCAGCATCATTTTTGCCAGCGGCAAACCCAACATCGAATTGTTGGAAAAAATCCCGCCCAAAGCAAATACCGACTGCGAGACACCGTCCAGCTTAAATAGTTTCCAGGCCATGAAACGGCCCAAGATAAAAACAATAAAGCAGCCACCAAAAAAAGCGATCAACAAACGGGCATCAACCGGCGGTAATTTGGAAAAATCACTCATCAAATGGAACAGCATCGCCGGCAAGGCGAGTGAAAAGACAAAACGGGATAATGATTCTGACATCACTTTAGGCCACTGTGCCCAGCGCATCACGCCATAGCCAATAAACACCAGAATAAACAAGGGTGTTGAGAGATAGATTTGATGTAATAAAGCGGACATAGCACCACCACCGAAAAACGGGAGGCAAAGTCTAACATGAGCTATATCACAAATATTGCGCCATATTAACTTTCAAACGAAATCCACCGAATATCCGAACGTGGTACCACGCCTGATTTATGCCGGACAAACTGATATGCTAGACCAAATATATAAACTCAATTGAACCGCAGGAGTTTCGGGTCATGCGTAAATTCACATGGTGGCAGGCTGTCTGGCTATCATTTTTTTCCCGACAGTTATACCAATCCGTTGCCAGACAATGGCAAGGCATTGGATCGTTATATCTGTTGATCCTCTCCGCTCTGGTCGTTCTGCCAGTTACGATGGAGATCCGGGCCGATTATCTCTCCTTTATTGAAAACGACTTGCCATTGTATCTGGATGAATTACCCGAACTCACCATTCAGGATGGCACCGCCTCAACACCGGAAGATCGTCCTTACATCATCAATGAGAAAGGCACGACAGATCCATTTATTGTGGTGGATACCAGCGGTCAAATTACCGATTTGGAGCAAACCTCAGCACCGGTATTGATTACCGCTGACCGTCTGTATATCCGTAAAAGTGATATTGAAACCCGCTCATTTGATTTTTCGACCTTTACCGATATGACTATTGATCGTGAACTGCTCGACTCGTTTCTGAGCACCACCAGCAAGTTTGTCATGCCATTAACCTACGTCATTCTGGTGTTATTTGCCTGGTCATGGCGTATCACACAGGCCATGCTTTATGCTCTACTGGCTGGCTGGCTGGCAAAGAGACAAGGCTTAGTCATGCGTTACCCTTCCTTTGTGCGGATCAGCTCGGTTGCGCTGACGCCTGCCATGATCATCGATATGCTGCTGGGTATTCTGGGTTTACCGCTACCATTCGCCAGTGTGTTGTTTGTTGTGCTGGAAGTCATGTATCTGCGCTTCGCTATTCAGAGCGTTTGCCAATTACCCAGAGATAAACGAGATGATGAAGGTTCCATCATTGCGTAACGGCTTAAATATCAAGTAAGAAAAAGGGAAGCAACTACGCTTCCCTTTTTTATTGACTGAATGTGTCTGATTAATCTTTATAAATCTTTGGATTAAACAAATCACGTAACCAGTCACCCAGCAGATTGATCACCAGCACTAACAGCACCAGACAGATACCAGGGAATGCTGTGATCCACCATGAACCCGAGAAGATATAGTTAAAACCAATACTGATCAGTGAACCAAGCGATGGTTTATCGACTGGCATCCCCAAACCTAAGAATGACAGTGCCGCTTCCGCCATAATGGCATTGGCAACCTGAACGGTAGAGATAACCAAAATCGGTGATAAACAGTTCGGCAGAATATGACGGAACATGATGCGTGGCGCTTTAAAGCCCATCACGCGCGCCGCTTCCACATACTCTTTTTTCTTTTCCGCCAGCACAGATGCCCGCACCGTACGCGCATATTGTGGCCATTCGGAAATACCGATAATCAACACCAACATCAGAATGGCATATTTCGAATAGAAATCGCCGCCCAAAGTCGCCTGAAAAATGGCTGATACGATGATCGCCACCATCATAGTGGAAAATGATAATTGAATATCCGCCAGACGCATCAGTAAGTTATCGATACGGCCACCGACATAACCGGCAACCAAACCGACAACAACCCCAATCGCTAATTGCAAAGCAACCGCAAATAAACCAATGATCAGCGAAATTCGGGAACCATAAAGAATGGTACTCAGAATATCGCGGCCCTGATTATCCGTACCTAACCAGAAGTTAGCATCCCCGCCTTCCAGCCATGATGGCGGCATTTCTGCATCCATAATGTCATAGGTAGACGGATCATACGGATTATGCGGCGCTAACCACGGTGCTAACGTTGCCAGCACCACGTAGCAGATAAAAATCAGAAAACAGAAGATGGCGACTTTATCTTTCAGAAAGTAGTAAACCAGATCTGACTGACGGAAACGCTGCCAACGACTCATAGTTGCTTGTTGTGACATCTTAGCCTCCCTTGGACGTCAGTTTGACCGTTGGGTTGATCAAGCCATACAGCAGATCGACCAAGGTATTCGTGACCACAAACACCAAGCCCACGAAAATAACGTAGGCAGTGATCAGTGGTGTATCAACACGCGTGATTGCTTCCAAAAACAAAAAACCAGTGCCCGGCCATTGGAATACCGTTTCTGTCAAAATGGTGTAAGCGACCATCGAACCAATTTGCACACCACCCACAGTGATCAGTGGCAGCATGGTATTTTTCAGTGCATGACGGAACCAAACTTTGTTTTTATCTAAGCCTTTTGCCCAGGCAAATTTAACGTACTCAGCACTCAGCGCTTCCAGCATTTCCGAACGCACCAGACGAATAAACAGTGGCAGCATGATGGACGAGAGTGCAATCGATGGCAGCAGCAGGTGCTTTAAGCCATCAATGGTAAACAAGCCGGATTGCCAGCCCAGTACATTCACGGTTTCGCCACGACCATACGATGGCAACCAGCCCAGTTGGATAGAAAAAATGTACATGAGCAAAATAGCGGTCAGGAACACCGGCACAGAAATACCGATGGTGCTGATCCCCATAATAAGTTTACTACCCAACCCGCGCGGGCGAATGGCGCAATAGACGCCTAACGGGATCGACAACAAAATGATCCAGCAGGTTGCCGCAAACACCAGCTCCAGAGTTGCTACCAGCTTGCTCAGAATAATATCCAGAGCCGGCTTTTTAAAAATAAATGAAGTTCCCCAATCGCCGTGCATGGCATGAGTCAGGAAACGGGAATACTTAATCATAAAGGGATCATTCAACCCCAGCTGACTACGCAATACTTCACGCTGCGCTTCGGACACACCCTGTCCGACCATTTCGCGCAACGGATCGCCTAAATTATCCTGAATAGCAAACGCTACCAGACTGATCACAAACATTACTACGATGGCTTGCGCCAAACGTTTAAACAAAAAAGTCAGCATGCACGAAGATCCTGCATCTTAATAAAAAACGGATCGAGGGCAGCGTCAACGATGCTGCCCTTTAATCACAATTACTCTTTAACTTTCAGATCGCCGTAGTATGGGAAATCCAGACCATTAACGATTGGTTTGATATCCAGCTTGGTTTTGGCAGCCCAAGACAGGTTCTGCCATTCCAGAGGCAGATAAGCTGCATCTTTCATTAACAGTTTTTCAATCTGCTGCAGCATAGCGGTACGTTTTGCAACGTCCACTTCCGCATTCGATTGAGCAATCAGCTTATCAACTTCGGCATTTGAGTAACCGCCACAGTTGTACTGACCTTTACCGGTTTTCGCATCTTTGGTTTGCACCAGATACTCAAAATAGTTACCAGAATCTTGAGTGTCAGACTGCCAGCCGATCAACTGCATGCCAGCATCACACTTGTCATATTCAGGCCAGTATTGTGCTTTTGGCATGGTTTTCAGTGTAACTTTGATGTTGATCTTAGACAGCATGTTAGCAACAGCTTCAGCGATCTTAGCGTCATTGATATAGCGGTTGTTGGTCGCGATCATCGTGATCTCGAAACCTTTTTCCTGACCCGCCGCTTTCATCAGCTCTTTCGCTTTCGCCAAATCGTATTGAGGTACCAAATCTGCTGTATGACCTAAATAGCCTTCAGGGCTCATTTGACCGGCTGGGGTTGCGAAACCCTTCATGATCTTATCAACGATACCTTTTTGGTTAACCGCCAGATTTACCGCTTCACGTACACGTTGATCTTTGAATGCCGGAACTTTGTTCTGGTTCAATTCAAACATCACGATACGGTTACTGGTTTCTGTCACCATCTGCAGATTGCTATCAGACTGCACACGTTTCTGATCGTTTGGTGCAACGGGTGCAATCATATCCACATCGCCAGACAGTAAAGCGGCAACACGGGTCGCGTCTTCTTTGATTGGCACAATGGTCAGATGATCAACATTACCTGGTGATTTTTTATCCCAGTAATCTTTATTGCGTTCCAGTGACAGCTTCACACCCTGTTCACGAGAAACCAGCTTGAATGGGCCAGTACCAGAGACGTGGTTTGCTGCATAGGTGTTAGCCGCTTTAACGATTTCGTCTTTCGCTTTGCCGTCTTCGGTTTTACCGGTATAGAACTTAGAGTCCATAATGAACAAGTAAGTCGCGTTCTGCAGAACCAACGGGTACGGCACTTTCGCTACCAGATCAACGGTGTAATCATCAACCTTCTTCATGCCCTGATAGACTTCAAACAGCCCTTTGAAATCTTCAGATTTTGTCAGTCGGTTAAATGTCCAGACCACATCGTCTGCAGTAAATGGATTACCGGAGTGGAACTTCACACCTTTACGCAGATGGAAACGCACCGTTTTAGCGTCCACTTGTTCCCAAGATTCTGCCAGACGGCCTTCAAATTTCATGTCTTTGGTAAAACGAACCAATGGGTCAAAAGACATGTGCGAGAATTGCAAAATACCGCCAGACAACTGTTCATGAATATCCAGTGATTCTGGATCAGCATCCAGCGCCACTTTTACATCCACAGCGTATAAAGGCATGCAAACACCTGCAGCCAGCAACAAAGCAGCAATTTTGCTCATTCCTGTTTTCATCAATTAGCTCCCTATTTTAATAATATGCAGACTGATTCATGGCTGCCGTTTCTTCCGCGATCTGTAATCCAGCGCGGCTCATACCTTTAAATTCCGGCATCAATGAAATCAGCTTACGGCTGTACTCATGCTGTGGTGACACAAACAGATCTTCTGTTTTCGCCACTTCCAACAAAGTTCCTTTTTGCATCACACCAATACGGTCACACATCTGGCGGATCACCGGCAGATCGTGACTGATAAACAGCATGGTGAGTTTGAGTTCCTGCTGCAGATCTTTCAGCAGATTGAGGATCTGTGCTTGTACCGACACATCCAATGCAGAAGTCGGTTCATCACAGATCAACAAACGGGGACGAGTTGCCAGCGCACGCGCAATCGAAATACGTTGGCGCTGACCACCCGAGAATTCATGCGGATATTTCACACCCGCTTTGCGGCCAAGCCCTACGTGATCGAGTAAATCGCCGACTATCTCTTGCACCTGACGCTCATTTTCCGCCAGATGATGGAAACGGATCGGCTCTGCAATAATATCGGCCACTTTCATGCGCGGGTTCAGTGAAGAATATGGGTTTTGGAACACCATCTGCATTTGACGGCGAAACGGACGACGCTCTTTCTCGCTTTTCAGCGCAGTCAGGTCAATGCCTTCAAAAATGACTTTTCCTTCATGTGGTGGATACAAGCCGGTGATCACGCGAGCAATCGTTGATTTACCTGAACCCGATTCACCAACCAGACCGAAGGTTTCGCCTTCCTGAATTTCAAAGCTGACATGATTGTTCGCCTGCACGTATTCACGTCGCGATGGGAACATAGAGTCTTTGGTCAAAAAACGCAGGCTAACATTATCGACCTGCAGCAAGGCACCGTTGTAATCACGTTGCTCCTGACGCTGCCCCAACCAATGCGTTTTCAGATCGATTGAATGCAGTGGTTCTGCCGATTCAATATAAGAAACCAGAGGGAAACGAACTAGTTTCACATCAGAACGTGGCACTGCCGAAATCAGACTTTGTGTATAAGGATGTTTCGGTGCACCCAGCACTTGTTCAGTCGTGCCGATTTCAACTAAATCACCACGATACATAACAGCGACACGATCGGTGATATTCGACACCACGCCCATGTCGTGTGTGACCAGCATGCAACCAACCTGACGTTCTTTACACAGTTTACGAATCAACTGCAGGATCTGATCCTGAATAGAAACATCCAATGCCGTAGTTGGCTCATCAGCAATGATCAAATCAGGGTCGCAAGACAGAGCAATAGCAATCACCACACGCTGACGCATGCCACCGGAAAACTGATGCGGATATTGTTTAATCCGCAGTTCCGGTTGTGGAATACCGACCGATTCCATTAACTCTAAGGCTTTTTCATAAGCTTCGTCGGCTTTCAGTTCGGTATTCGCCAGCATGGTTTCGACCAATTGCTGCTCTACCGTGAAAAGCGGATTGAGTGAAGTCATCGGGTCTTGAAAAATGAAACCGATCTTCGCGCCACGGATCTCGCGGATCGCATCGGGCGCCAGGCCAGAGATTTTTTCACCATTCAGGAAAACATCGCCACGCGCGATGCGACCAGGTGGGCTTAGCAAATCAATGACCGCATTGCCGATGGTTGATTTACCTGCGCCTGACTCACCAACTACACCCAGGATCTCGCCTTTTTCAATTGAGAATGACAGATCTTTCACTGCCGCCATCACGCCATGACGCGAAGGATATTCAATTCTTAAATTTCTGACTTCCAGCAGGGACATCCGTCAACCTCTAATCTTGCAACGAAAAACACTGTATTCGGAGACCAGAAGTGCACACTTCGGGCCAAGATAATCAGTTATCTTATAAGGAAGATAAATTCATAGAAACAACAAAAAACAGGATTAGATTCCATAAGATTAGCTATCTCACAGAGTTAAATAAAAAGGATGATAAATTGCGTTTTTTTTAAAGCAAGTAACATAAAACAGCGTTTTAAGTTCATAATTTAGAGAGCAATGATTGAATCCGACTTGTTTTTTACGAAAATTTTTAACCATTAAAAAACATATTTACAACGTATCAATCATAATACTCAGAATAAAAATGAGCTATTTTAGTGCAACCGTTTTTAGATAGAGCAATGGATCTATTAACTACTGAGCAAATCCAAGGGATCGGGGATTGATGCATTAACATATAAAACATCAAGATCAGATAGCGAAATATCAGTTCCCGATCTTTCTACTAATAGTGGCTGTGATCCGTCGATATTCTGAAGAATTAAAGCCAACGTGTTATCGCCAGCATCCAACACAGCAGCAGGATCAATAGGTATTGTATTACTTATATTTTCTGTGTTTCCGGCATGCACATGCGAAGTATTGGCAATGAATGACCACAGCTCCATGCCTTCACTATCCATGGTAACCATGTCATGCAAAGAAACAATTACAGGTAACTGGGATAAGGTAACAATGGTCTCATGACCATCAACAGAGTAATGTAACGCGCTATCAGGCGGTAAATCATCAAATGGTTTATAGGATAATGAGCCTACAACAAAATCAACAAATAATTGGCCCGAAACACCCCCCTCGTTATCGACAATATCAATTCCATCTAACTGACCTCCATCCAGATGAGTTGAGTAGCCAACATCAGTCTCACAGACAATTTCTTGTCCATTCCAGCGATAAAGCACATCATCCACCAAGATCCAGTCAATCATTTGTAGTCTCTCCGTCAGAAAAAAATCAGGGAGCAGACAAGCTGCTCCCTGATTTTCAGTTAGTGGATCAACCCATTTTGAGTTAACAAATAATTTTGCAAAGCTGCAAGATCTGCATCAGTAGCGCCATGCCCTTCCATAATGATTGTCATGTCTGGTGTTGAAGCCAGATTTCCGTCTTTATGTACAGAGATAACAACATCACCAACACCGTCTTTAGAAAACTGTAAATAGTTATCTAAATTTGTATTGGTATCGCCATTTAGTACAGCTGATAAATCAAGCTTATCTCCATTTACTGGATTTATTGAAAAATCAGTAATGGTATCTTTGTAATGATTTCCATCGATATCTGCGGCTGTCCATTTGAATGTATCAACTCCGGCCCCACCTGTTAATATGTCATTACCTGGACCACCAATAATTGTGTCATTACCAGATCCGCCACTGATGATGTCATTACCAGAATCACCGAAGATGATGTCATTACCTTCCTGACCATAGACAGTATCGTCACCCAATCCTGCATTAATAATATCATCACCACCAGCACGACCACTTTCAGTAGCTAATTCAGCCTGATGATTCTGGATATAAGCTAAAGTATCTGCACGACTCCACCCAGGATCAATAGCACTTTCACCATTTTCCAGTGCTTGGAATACAGCCCAGCCAGACCCGGGAGGGAAGCTTAAAGCAGCCAAACCATAGGTAGCAGCCAATGCATCGGTATTAGGAACATCACCAAAAATAATGTCATTCCCATCAACACCACCATTAATAACATCATTACCAGCCGCCGTCTGAATAATAGAACCGCCGGCAAGATGACCAATGACATCACTGAGTTGAGATGCAGTCGTTACATTATCTGCACCATCACCTGTAGCACCTTCTACTTGGCTAAGTAAATTTAAAGCGGAAGCTGCAACATTAATGCCCACGGCTTCAAGGGTGTAATGTGCCGCTATAATGTTGCCAACTTCACTTACCTTGTCATCGTTGCTAGTTCCCGAAGGATTATATGTTCCGAGTATGTGTTGAATTGCCTCAGTTGCAGTGACTGAAACAACACTGCCCGAATTATTCAGTGCACGATTTGGTTCTCCATCAGAGATAAATACCACTTTATTGATGGTAGCTGCACTTAACGGCGCATCAGATCCTGAACTATTAATCCAACTCAAAGCAGACTGTAGACCTGCTTCATAGTTGGTGTTTCCTCCCTGAATCAGAGCATTAACCGCAGCTTTAGCAGAATTTAACGCGGTTAAATCATCAACTCCATTATGAGTCAACGTGAATGTCCCGACAGATGATGCATTAGTATCAAAATCAACGATATGAACTCGCACATCACTGGCACTAGAATTGTATAAACTATCTAAGGCATTGATCACTGCATTTTTTAATGCTTGTAACCGGGTTATACCACTAATAGTCGTATTCATACTGCCCGAAGTATCTAGTACCAATGCAATGTTTGCACTGTCACCAGGTTGCATTCTTGAACCACCAGGATCCCCCATTAATACATCATCACCAGCACCGCCATTGATGACACCAGAAGCGTTACTAGGCGGAACAGTAAATGGAACTGTAGAGCTCTCGTTATCATTTGATGATGAACCAATCACAAACATAGGTTCGTCATAAGCGGGTTCAACCGTTATATTTACAGTCGCTGTACTGGTATCACCGTCCACATCGGTAATCGTATAGGTAAAGCTGTCAGTACCATGATAGTCAGCAGTTGGCGTATAACTGAACGTACCGTCAGTATTTATCGTCACTGTACCATGAGATGGATCTGATGCTTTGCTCCAGACATTACCACCATCGCCAGAAAGAGTGTCATTGCTGGCTAGATTAGCGTGAAGTACCGAGTCCTCAGCCGTATTATATTCGTCATTAACGGCAAGAGGAAAATCATCAACTGGTGTCACATTCACTGTCAGGGTATAAGCGCTGGCGCTGAAGTCAGTACCGTCACTGACATGGAAACCAATGGTGGTATAAGGACTGGCATATTCATTACTATCCGGCACAAAGCGCAATTTACCGTCCGTAATATCGGCCGCACTGATCTCCTGATTCAACGTCACCGCTACCCAGTTATTACTGCTGTTTTTGTATTCCAGACTACCGTTGTTTTCCAGCGTAGTGATTTTGACAGACGCCAATGCACTATTCTCAACATCGCTGTAATTACCAAAATCAGTCAGACTCAATATTTTGCTGGTATCTTCCGCAGTGGTCACACTGTCATCGCTGCTAACTGGCGGATCGTTCACCGGCGTCACCTCAATGCTCACCGTGGCGGTGTCGCTACCGCCCTGGCCGTCACTGATGGTGTAGGTGAAGCTGGCCGGACCGTGGTAATCGGCGGCCGGTGTAAACACGATGTTGCCCTCGACTAACGCCACCGTGCCGTTTACCGCCCCCTGCACACTGGTGATACTCAGTGGATCGCCATCGGGATCGCTGTCGTTGGCTAACAGTGTGGCCGGTGCAATGGTCAGTGCGGTGTCTTCCGGCGTCACCAGCGCATCACCACTAAGGCTACCGTCCCATGTACTGCAGCCTGCACACTGTGCGGCCGGGGCGTCGTTAACGGCATGCGGATTGTCGTTCACCGGTGTTACCTCAATGGTGACTGTCGCGGTGTCGCTACCGCCTTGTCCGTCACTGATGGTGTAGGTGAAGCTGGCCGGACCGTGGTAATCGGCCGCCGGTGTAAACACAATGTTGCCTTCCACTAAGGCTACCGTCCCATGTACTGCAGCCTGCACACTGGTAATACTCAGCGGATCGCCATCGGGATCGCTGTCGTTGGCTAACAGTGTGGCCGGTGCAATGGTCAGTGCGGTGTCTTCCGGCGTCACCAGCGCATCACTTTGTGCGGCCGGGGCGTCGTTGACCGCATCCGGATTGTCGTTCACCGGTGTTACCTCAATGGTGACTGTCGCGGTGTCGCTACCGCCCTGGCCGTCACTGATGGTGTAGGTGAAGCTGGCCGGACCGTGGTAATCGGCCGCCGGTGTAAACACAATGTTGCCTTCCACTAAGGCTACCGTCCCATGTACTGCAGCCTGCACACTGGTAATACTCAGCGGGTCGCCATCGGGATCGCTGTCATTGGCTAACAGTGTGGCCGGTGCAATGGTCAGTGCGGTGTCTTCCGGCGTCACCAGCGCATCACTTTGTGCGGCCGGGGCGTCGTTAACGGCATGCGGGTTGTCGTTCACCGGTGTTACCTCAATGGTGACTGTCGCGGTGTCGCTACCGCCCTGGCCGTCACTGATGGTGTAGGTGAAGCTGGCCGGACCGTGGTAATCGGCCGCCGGTGTAAACACAATGTTGCCTTCCACTAACGCTACCGTGCCGTTTACCGCCCCCTGCACACTGGTAATACTCAGCGGGTCGCCATCGGGATCGCTGTCGTTGGCTAACAGTGTGGCCGGTGCAATGGTCAGTGCGGTGTCTTCCGGCGTCACCAGCGCATCACTTTGTGCGGCCGGTTCGTCGTTAACGGCATGCGGGTTGTCGTTCACCGGTGTTACCTCAATGGTGACTGTCGCGGTGTCGCTACCGCCTTGGCCGTCACTGATGGTGTAGGTGAAGCTGGCCGGACCGTGGTAATCGGCCGCCGGTGTAAACACAATGTTGCCTTCCACTAACGGCTACCGTGCCGTTTACCGCCCCCTGCACACCTGCACACTGGTAATACTCAGTGGATCGCCATCGGGATCGCTGTCATTGGCTAACAATGTGGCCGGTTGCAATGGTCAGTGCGGTGTCTTCCGGCGTCACCAGCGCATCACTTTGTGCGGCCGGTTCGTCGTTAACGGCATGCGGGTTGTCGTTCACCGGTGTTACCTCAATGGTGACTGTCGCGGTGTCGCTACCGCCTTGTCCGTCACTGATGGTGTAGGTGAAGCTGGCCGGACCGTGGTAATCGGCGGCCGGCGTAAACACGATGTTGCCCTCGACTAACGCCACCGTGCCGTTTACCGCCCCCTGCACACTGGTGATACTCAGTGGATCGCCATCGGGATCGCTGTCATTGGCTAACAATGTGGCCGGTGCAATGGTCAGTGCGGTGTCTTCCGGCGTCACCAGCGCATCACTTTGTGCGGCCGGTTCGTCGTTAACGGCATGCGGGTTGTCGTTCACCGGTGTTACCTCAATGGTGACTGTCGCGGTGTCGCTACCGCCTTGTCCGTCACTGATGGTGTAGGTGAAGCTGGCCGGACCGTGGTAATCGGCCGCCGGTGTAAACACAATGTTGCCTTCCACTAAGGCTACCGTCCCATGTACTGCAGCCTGCACACTGGTAATACTCAGCGGGTCGCCATCGGGATCGCTGTCGTTGGCTAACAATGTAGCCGGTGCAATGGTCAGTGCGGTGTCTTCCGGCGTCACCAGCGCATCACTTTGTGCGGCCGGGGCGTCGTTAACGGCATGCGGGTTGTCGTTCACCGGTGTTACCTCAATGGTGACTGTCGCGGTGTCGCTACCGCCTTGTCCGTCACTGATGGTGTAGGTGAAGCTGGCCGGACCGTGGTAATCGGCCGCCGGTGTAAACACAATGTTGCCCTCGACTAACGCCACCGTGCCGTTTACCGCCCCCTGCACACTGGTAATACTCAGCGGGTCGCCATCGGGATCGCTGTCATTGGCTAACAGTGTGGCCGGCGCAATGGTCAGTGCGGTGTCTTCCGGCGTCACCAGCGCATCACTTTGTGCGGCCGGTTCGTCGTTAACGGCATGCGGGTTGTCGTTCACCGGTGTTACCTCAATGGTGACTGTCGCGGTGTCGCTACCGCCTTGTCCGTCACTGATGGTGTAGGTGAAGCTGGCCGGACCGTGGTAATCGGCCGCCGGTGTAAACACAATGTTGCCTTCCACTAAGGCTACCGTCCCATGTACTGCAGCCTGCACACTGGTAATACTCAGCGGGTCGCCATCGGGATCGCTGTCGTTGGCTAACAGTGTGGCCGGTGCAATGGTCAGTGCGGTGTCTTCCGGCGTCACCAGCGCATCACTTTGTGCGGCCGGGGCGTCGTTGACCGCATCCGGATTGTCGTTCACCGGTGTTACCTCAATGGTGACTGTCGCGGTGTCGCTACCGCCCTGGCCGTCACTGATGGTGTAGGTGAAGCTGGCCGGACCGTGGTAATCGGCGGCCGGCGTAAACACGATGTTGCCCTCGACTAACGCCACCGTGCCGTTTACCGCCCCCTGCACACTGGTGATACTCAGTGGATCGCCATCGGGATCGCTGTCATTGGCTAACAATGTGGCCGGTGCAATGGTCAGTGCGGTGTCTTCCGGCGTCACCAGCGCATCACTTTGTGCGGCCGGTTCGTCGTTAACGGCATGCGGGTTGTCGTTCACCGGTGTTACCTCAATGGTGACTGTCGCGGTGTCGCTACCGCCCTGGCCGTCACTGATGGTGTAGGTGAAGCTGGCCGGACCGTGGTAATCGGCGGCCGGCGTAAACACGATGTTGCCCTCGACTAACGCCACCGTGCCGTTTACCGCCCCCTGCACACTGGTGATACTCAGTGGATCGCCATCGGGATCGCTGTCATTGGCTAACAATGTGGCCGGTGCAATGGTCAGTGCGGTGTCTTCCGGCGTCACCAGCGCATCACTTTGTGCGGCCGGTTCGTCGTTAACGGCATGCGGGTTGTCGTTCACCGGTGTTACCTCAATGGTGACTGTCGCGGTGTCGCTACCGCCTTGTCCGTCACTGATGGTGTAGGTGAAGCTGGCCGGACCGTGGTAATCGGCCGCCGGTGTAAACACAATGTTGCCTTCCACTAAGGCTACCGTCCCATGTACTGCAGCCTGCACACTGGTAATACTCAGCGGGTCGCCATCGGGATCGCTGTCGTTGGCTAACAATGTAGCCGGTGCAATGGTCAGTGCGGTGTCTTCCGGCGTCACCAGCGCATCACTTTGTGCGGCCGGTTCGTCGTTAACGGCATGCGGGTTGTCGTTCACCGGTGTTACCTCAATGGTGACTGTCGCGGTGTCGCTACCGCCTTGTCCGTCACTGATGGTGTAGGTGAAGCTGGCCGGACCGTGGTAATCGGCCGCCGGTGTAAACACAATGTTGCCTTCCACTAAGGCTACCGTCCCATGTACTGCAGCCTGCACACTGGTAATACTCAGCGGGTCGCCATCGGGATCGCTGTCGTTGGCTAACAGTGTGGCCGGTGCAATGGTCAGTGCGGTGTCTTCCGGCGTCACCAGCGCATCACTTTGTGCGGCCGGGGCGTCGTTGACCGCATCCGGATTGTCGTTCACCGGTGTTACCTCAATGGTGACTGTCGCGGTGTCGCTACCGCCTTGTCCGTCACTGATGGTGTAGGTGAAGCTGGCCGGACCGTGGTAATCGGCCGCCGGTGTAAACACAATGTTGCCTTCCACTAAGGCTACCGTGCCGTTTACCGCCCCCTGCACACTGGTAATACTCAGCGGGTCGCCATCGGGATCGCTGTCGTTGGCTAACAGTGTGGCCGGTGCAATGGTCAGTGCGGTGTCTTCCGGCGTCACCAGCGCATCACTTTGTGCGGCCGGTTCGTCGTTAACGGCATGCGGGTTGTCGTTCACCGGTGTTACCTCAATGGTGACTGTCGCGGTGTCGCTACCGCCTTGTCCGTCACTGATGGTGTAGGTGAAGCTAGCCGGACCGTGGTAATCGGCGGCCGGCGTAAACACGATGTTGCCCTCGACTAACGCCACCGTGCCGTTTACCGCCCCCTGCACACTGGTGATACTCAGTGGATCGCCATCGGGATCGCTGTCATTGGCTAACAATGTAGCCGGTGCAATGGTCAGTGCGGTGTCTTCCGGCGTCACCAGCGCATCACTTTGTGCGGCCGGTTCGTCGTTAACGGCATGCGGGTTGTCGTTCACCGGTGTTACCTCAATGGTGACTGTCGCGGTGTCGCTACCGCCCTGGCCGTCACTGATGGTGTAGGTGAAGCTGGCCGGACCGTGGTAATCGGCGGCCGGCGTAAACACAATGTTGCCTTCCACTAAGGCTACCGTCCCATGTACTGCAGCCTGCACACTGGTAATACTCAGCGGGTCGCCATCGGGATCGCTGTCGTTGGCTAACAGTGTGGCCGGTGCAATGGTCAG